>CADCPK010000105.1 GCA_902803215.1 uncultured Lachnospiraceae bacterium | reverse complement strand
GAGATGTACCCAAGTGGCTGAAGGGTCCGCACTCGAAATGCGGTAGGTCGGGTAACCGGCGCGAGAGTTCAAATCTCTCCATCTCCGTTAAAAAGGCTGTCGCATGTGCGGCAGCCTTTTGCTTTATCTGTCTGTTCATCTCTTCTACATTTCAGCGACTATGTTGTTGATCCACACTCTCTTCTTTAACAGGATATATCCGACCAGACATTTAAGCAGGTCGAGGGCCTGTATGATCGCGTAAACCGCCACGATATGCAGCCCGGTGAACCTTGTCAGCAGATAAGCCGTCGTCACGCTGAATACCCAGATGAACACACTGTCGAACAGGAAAGTGATGATGGTTTTTCCGCCCGATCTGATGGTAAAATAAGCGGCGTTAAGAAACGCATTGTGCGGCATGGAAAAAGCAAGAACCATGATAAACCACACGGCAAGCTGTTTTACATCGTCATTGGTGTTGTAGATGTTCGGAAAAAACGGGGCGACGACAAGGAGGAGCGCCGCGGTAACGGTACAGCTGATGACGGAGAACATGATCAGCTTGCGGTCGGTATCCACTGCTTCTTCCATCTTTCCTGCTCCGAGGAGCTGGCCGATGATGATACCGACAGCACTTCCCATGGCGATCATGACAATGTTGAACACATTGCCGATCGTGTTGGAAATGTTCATCGCGGCTACCACGTTGAGTCCTCTCACCGAATAACACTGGGAAAGCATGGCCATGCCGCCCGCCCACAACGTCTCGTTGAGAAGCAGCGGAAAGCCTTTGACAGTGATTTTCTTTGCGATATCCGCGGGTACCTTCAGTGTCCGGTAAATACCGGCGAGGTAGGGTACCTTTTTCGTATGCGTATGACTCCAGAGGAGCACGATCAGCAATTCGATGAATCTTGAAAGTACCGTCGCCGCTGCGGCGCCGACCACTCCCAGCTTCGGAAAGCCAAACTTTCCGTAGATCAGAAGATAATTGAACACCAGGTTCACAAGCACGGCAACTACTCCCGCGTTCATCGGCAGGATCGTCTCTCCGCATTCCCTCAAAGTACTTGTATAGACATTGGTGAGCATAAAAGCAGGCAGGCCTGCAAGCATCACCAGCAGGTAGCTCTTTCCGTATGCCAGTGTTGCTGCGGCTTCTCCCACTTCTCCGCTGCCGGTCAGATAAAATCCGATCAGCGTGTCCCCGAACAGCACGAACAATACCGCTGCTGCTCCGGTCAGGATCACCGAAAGGAGCAGTTTATAACGGAAAGTGGTTTTTACGCCCTCGTGATCACCCTGCCCGTAGTACTGGGCCGTAAAGATCCCGGCGCCGGATACACCGCCGAATATGCAGAGGTTGTACACAAAGATCAGCTGATTCACAATGGATGCTCCGGACATCTGCTGTGTACCGACCTGTCCGATCATGATATTATCGAGCATTCCCACGAAGTTCGTGATTCCGTTCTGGATCATGATCGGCACCGCGACGAGCAGGACTTTTCTGTAGAAGTTCCTGTCTCCAAAATATTTATCCCTGAAAGACATTCTTATAGGTAACCTTTCTCTATTCTTTCCTTATATATGTAATAAGATGCTTGATTAACATACATTATTTTGCTACATTTGTAAAGGAAAATAATAATGATGCTTAACGCACTTTGAGGTTGCGAACAGGGAGGCATAAAATAAGGGCTCCGGGAAAGACAGGTTCGCAATGTTCACGAAATAACAGAAAAGGAATATTTGACGAATGATTAAAACTGTGATCTTCGATATTGATAATACGCTCTATGATTATGATACATGCCACGCCATCGGATACGAAGCCCTTGCCGACTGTGCCTGCGGTCTTTACGGACTGTCACGCGTCGATTTTGACCGTCTTTATCCTGAGTCTATGGCGGTCATCAAAGAGCGGGTCGGGGACAGGGCGCCGATTCACAGCCGGGCGCTTCGTCTCCAGGTATTTCAGGAACTGATCGGCGTGCATAATTACACGCAGGTAGTGCAGTTGTACCGAGCGTACTGGGAGCCTTTTTTTGCGGAGATAAAACCTTTTCCCGACGTGATCAGATATCTTCAGCTGCTGAAGCAAAGAGGGATCCGCACCGGTGTCGGCACGGATATGACGGCGCTGATGCAGATCAGAAAGCTTTCGGTGCTCGGCATGGACGACCTGATCGATTTTGTCGTTACCAGCGAAGAAGCCGGCGCGGAAAAGCCCGGCGAAGCTTTCTTTAAGCTGTGCTGCGCGAAGGCTCTGGCACCTGCGAAGGACTGCCTGTTCATCGGCGACAATATGCGAAAAGATGTGAACGGGGCTCTGGCCTGCGGGATGAATGCCGTGCATTTTTACCGGCCCGATGCGGTTCCCATTCCGAATTCTGATGCGGAGTTTGAGGTGCCCGAGGGGCAGAAGTTTGTGAGGGTGTCGTCGTATGAGGAGTTGATTGTGATGGCCGGGTGAAACAGGGGGACGGTTCCTCGTTCCACGGGTGAAAGTGTTTTGGATTAATAATCACTTCGACCCGTGGAACGAGGAACCGTCCCCCTGTTTCACCTGAACGCCCCGAGCGCTTCTCGTATCTGCGACACAAAGATAAGCTTTATGCCGCCCGGATTTCTCACGGAGCTTCTGCACACCTCGGGAAGGATCACGGTTTCGAAGCCGAGCTTTTTGGCTTCCTGAACGCGGCGGTCAGCCATGCTGACGGCGCGGATCTCGCCTGCGAGTCCCACCTCACCGAACACCATGGTGCTGTCGGGGATCACGAAGTCACGGAAGCTCGATGCGATGGCCATGCATATGGCCAAGTCGACGGAGGGCTCTGTCATCTTCATTCCCCCCGCAATATTCACGTAGGCGTCCATGTCCCCCAGGCTTAGCCCGGCTTTTCGTTCGAGCACGGCCATCAGCAGATTTACCCTGTTGAAGTCGGTGCCTACGGTTGTACGCCTCGGAATGCCAAAATTGGTATGGCACACCAGTGCCTGAATTTCAACAAGGATCGGTCTGGTTCCGTTCATGGAACAGGTAACGACCGAGCCGGAGCTGTTCTGCGGTTTTCCGGAGAGAAGGTATTCTGAGGGATTCGTCACCTCTTTAAGCCCTTCGTTGTTCATCTCGAAAACACCGATCTCGTTGGTCGATCCGAAACGGTTTTTCACCGCACGAAGAATACGGTACGAGGCGTGCCTGTCGCCTTCGAAGTAGAGTACGGTGCCCACCATATGCTCCAGGACACGCGGGCCTGCCACATTTCCTTCCTTTGTCACATGCCCGACGATAAAGATCATCACACCGAGGCCTTTTGCCAGCTGCATCAGCACATTGGTGGATTCGCGCACCTGCGAAACACTCCCGGGTGCGCTTCCGACTTCTTCGTCGTACATGGTCTGGATGGAGTCGATCACGACAGCAAAAGGTTTCTTCTTTTCGATCACATCCCGGACAGCATCCAGGTTTGTCTCGCATAGCAGTTCCATGCTGTCTTTAAACGTACCGATACGGTCTGCCCGCATGCGGATCTGCCGCAGCGACTCTTCTCCCGAGATATAGAGGACGCTCGTCCCCTGATCTGCCAGATTTTTGCACACCTGCAAAAGCAGAGTAGATTTTCCGATGCCGGGATCGCCGCCGACCAGAACCATGGAGCCGGGCACGATGCCTCCGCCCAGAACTCTGTCCAGCTCTTCAATCCCGCTGCTCTTTCTTTCCTCCCTGTCAAGCGAGATGTCTTTCAGCATCACCGGCTCGCGGGAGGAAGCGCGCATACGCTCTCCCGCGGCTGCACGGCTCTTCTGCGGAGCTACGGTCTCTTCGGTAAACGTGTTCCAGCTTCGGCAGCCCGGACACTGTCCCATCCACTTGGGAGATTCGTATCCGCATTCTTTGCAGAAAAAGACTGTCTTTTTACTTTTCATTTTATACTCGCACGATCTTCACGGAAACACGGTCCGCGCTCGAAAGATCGACGCTGAAGGAAAGCTTGCCGCCCAGGTTGGTCTTTACCACGCCTGTGCTCTCACCGTCGATGAACACTTCATACTCAGAATCGGCTTCCATCTCCACAGTGATCTGGGCGTCCTCCGGACCTTCTACGCAGAAGCTCATCTCATCGCCGCTCTGAGCCAGACCTGTGACTGCGGTTCCGGGCACGGATTCATACACAAACATCTCATTCTTTTCGAGTTTTGTGATCTCTTTGAATGTCTTTACCTTGTACAGATCGCCCCCAAACGGGAAATCGGACAGTTTTGCTTTCTGCGAAAGCTCATAATCACCAAAACTCAACGTGCCGTTTTCTTCTGTGCGGAGCAGTTCCTTGATTGCTGCCATGTCTGTTTCCTCCTGATTAATGCTTTATTCATGATTCGGTCTTTCCGCCGTAAATGTGAGGGCTTTATCTTTTCCCTTCACCGTCACTGTATCGCCTCTGTGTACTTTTCCTTCCAGAATTTCGTTTGCCAGCCGATCCTCGATCTTTGTCTGGATCGCCCTTTTCAGCGGACGGGCTCCGTACTTGCTGTCGTAACCCGCCTCGCACAGGATATCCCGTGCCTTTGGCGTAACATTAAGTGTAATGTTCAGCTGTTCCAGACACCTTCCCTGCAGTTCTTTAAGAAGGATGCCTACAATGCTGCGTATCTCCTCTCTGCCAAGAGTATGGAATACCATGATCTCATCGATACGGTTGAGAAATTCCGGTTTGAAGATCCGCCTTACTTCCTCCATCACCCCGGATTTCATCCGTTCATAGTCCTTTGCATCCTGATCGCCCGAGACAAAACCGAGCCTCTTGGGTTCGATGATCGACTGTGCTCCTGCATTGGAGGTCATAATGATGATGGTCTGCTTGAAATCGACTTTGCGCCCGTGAGCATCGGTGATGTGCCCATCGTCCAGTACCTGAAGCAGGATATTGAAGACGTCGGGGTGTGCTTTTTCGATCTCGTCAAAAAGGATCACGCTGTAAGGATTTCTCCTTACTTTTTCGCTCAGCTGGCCGCCTTCCTCGTACCCGACATAGCCGGGCGGGGAACCGATCAGCTTGGATACGCTGTGTTTTTCCATATACTCGGACATATCGACGCGGATCATCGACTGTTCGCTGCCGAATACCGCTTCGGCAAGAGCCTTGGACAGCTCGGTCTTGCCCACGCCCGTAGGTCCGAGGAACAGGAACGAGCCTATCGGCCTGCGCGGGTCCTTGAGACCTACTCTGCCGCGCTTTACCGCCTGTGCGACAGCCTTTACCGCCTCATCCTGCCCGATCACTCTCCTGTGCAGCTCGTTCTCGAGACGGGCAAGACGCTTTGTCTCGCTCTCTGTCAGACGCTGAACGGGGATTCCGGTCCAGTCAGAGATTACCGACGCAACGTGGTCCTCCGTCACCTGTAAGGCGTTAGCGCCCGGTGACCTGCGGAGCTTTTCGATCCGGCTCTCCAGATCGTTCTGCTTTTTCTGCGCTTCACGCGCAGCCTCTATATCGGCCTCCCTGATCGCCTTTTCCTTTACAGCTTTCAGCTCGGAAATCTGCTTTTCGAGTTTCTCGATCTTTCCTCCGTCTGCTCCGCTGCTGCCGAGCCGTACTTTAGCGGCAGCTTCGTCGATCACATCGATCGCCTTGTCAGGCAGAAATCTGTCGCTGATGTACCTCTCACTCATCGACACAGCCGCCTCGATCGCCTCGTCCGTGATCTGCACCTTGTGGTGCGATTCGTAATAAGGCCGCAGCCCTTTAAGGATCGAGGTCGATTCCTCCACGGTGGGCTCTTCGACATTTACCGGCTGAAATCTCCGTTCCAGAGCCGCATCTTTTTCAATGTACTTTCTGTATTCCTCCAGTGTGGTGGCGCCGATGATCTGGATCTCACCGCGGGAAAGAGACGGCTTGAGGATGTTTGAGGCATCGAGCGCCCCCTCTGCTCCTCCCGCTCCGATGATCGTGTGAAGCTCATCGATGAACAAAAGGATCCCTCCGGTCTCCCTTACTTCATCGACCACATTTCTGATCCGCTCCTCAAATTCGCCGCGGTACTTGGAGCCTGCGACCATCCCTGCCATATCAAGGACCACCAGGCGCATGTCCTTCATGCTCTCGGGCACATTTCCCGAAACGATCTTCTGTGCGAGCCCTTCCACGATGGCCGTCTTGCCTACGCCCGGTTCTCCCACCAGACATGGGTTGTTCTTGGTTCTGCGGCTGATGATCTGCAGCAGTCTCCCCGTCTCTCTGTCTCTGCCGATCACGGGATCGAGCTTTCCTTCTGCCGCAAGAGCGGTCAGATCACGGCTGTACTGATCGAGAAAAGGTGTTGCCCCTTCTCTTCGGCCCTGCCCCGTACGCACGTTCTGAAATTCCATGTTGATGGAATCGTTGTCATAACCCATCGCGGAAAGCACCGATGCGTATAACTTCTGGATCTGTATACCCATCGTATACAGAAGTCTGGTCCCCACACAGTTTGTCTGCTTCAGCATGGCAAGAAGGATGTGCTCCGTTCCGATCTTTTCGTGCCCCATGTTTGCCGCCTCGTCCTCTGCTGCCGAAAGAAGGCTCTCCGCCCTCGGGCTGAGAGAAGGTTTTCCCGGCAGAACGGCAATGTCGGTGGGCGCGATCAGCTTTTCGATCAGCTCGGTCAGCTGATCGGCATCGGCTCCCATGTTTCGCATGACTTTGCCTGCCGTGCCTTCCTGTTCTGTAAGAAGGCCGAGCAGGATGTGTTCTGTTCCTACATAGCTGTGTTTACATTCTGCGGCTGCCGAGTGCGCCAGTTCAAGCGCTTTCTCGGCCTGGCCGGTGCGTTCTTTCTGCATAGTTCCTCCTGCGCCGATCTTTCCGAAAAAAATAATTACGCATATTCATCATATATTTCGTCTATCAGTTCATGCACTTCCTCGCGGTCGACATTTTTGCACAGACCGCGGGCGATGAGCACCCGGAACTCCTCTTTCATTCGCTCCAGTGCTTTCATCCTGTCCACATCCACCGAGATTACCGCGCCTTTCCTGCGGTCCATCTGTATATAGCCTTCCTGCCGAAGCAGGGCATATGCCTTATTGACCGTGTGCATATTGATCCCGATCGTATCGGCAAGCTGACGGACTGACGGCAGCGGGTCTCCCGACTGCAGCCGCGAAGAGGCAATACCCATGATGATCTGATTGCTCAGCTGCAGGTAGATCGCCTCATCACTGTTAAAATCTATCTCTATGAGCATACTATCCCTCCCGTCTCTTGTTATATACATAGTAGCACATCGGCAGGAAATTGCAAGTAAAAACAGAGCCTGCCCTCAAAAATGGGCAGGCCCCGGTTTTTATCAGCATATCAGCTTTCGGGTGTCTCCTGTACTTTTTTCTTCAGTTCGATCAGCTTATCAAATCTTTCCTTGTCAAACATCAGGTTGTAGCCCATCGGGTTGAGGACATATCCCTCTGCCGATTTGACAGACACCTGCGGAAGCTTTTCAAAAGCGACCTTGACTGCACCGATCTTCTTCCCGCGGGAGAAACGGCTGAACTCCATAACATCGGAGAAAAACGGCTGAAGGGTCTTTCCGTCCTTCGTCTTTACCGCAGCCATGTTCAGCTTTTTGGGGTCCTTCTCATCGGGAGTTACCGCAATAAGGAATTCGGAGCGGATGAGGTTTGCGAGGACTTCTTCCTCCAGTTCACGGATATTTCCGTGCTGATCCTTCGGCACCGGTCTTCTCAGCTCCTGCAGGAAATATGCCGCGGAGAGCTGGAGCGAGGGATTGAAAAGGGGGCGTTTTTCGGGAGGAAGCTTGCTCACATCCTGCATCTTTGCCACTTCATCGAGTTCTACCTCGACGGAGCCTTTGCCATCCTGAAGGACGATCGAATTGACGCCCATCGCGTGAAGGGTGCTGTAGAGCATCGGATAATTCTTTCTCTCGAACTTCATCCCCATGATCACGTTTTTATTCTCGGCTGCCTGCTTTCCAAACTCCTTGATATCTTCCTCACGGGTAAAAATCCATGCCTGATCGTTGAAGCTCTCCTCATCACATGTCACATAGGGCAGATTGGTGGCTCTCGAATATGCCACAAAAAGTGCCTCTTCGGTCTTCAACGCTTTGATTGCTTCCTGTTCTGTCATTTTTTCATTCCTTCCTCATGCTTCATCTATCGCTTTGCCGATATCATGCCGCATATATTTATTCGCAAACTGTATCCATTCTGTTGCTTTGTAAGCGTTTGCACGCGCTTCCTTAAGGTCCTTTCCTTTTGCCGTAATGCCGACTACGCGGCCTCCGTTCGTCACGATCTGCCCGTCCAGGAATTTGGTTCCTGCATGGAAGCAGTAATATCCATCCTTGCCGGCAAAATTCTCAAAGCCGTACATCGGGATATTCTTCTCATATTTGACCGGATAGCCGTCGCTCGCCAGAACCACGCATACTGCCGCATTGTCCTCAAACTGCAGGTCGACCTTGTCCAGGGTCCCGTCCACACAGGCTTCCATCACTTCCAGGATGTCGGTCTTCATGCGGGGAAGAACCACCTGCGCCTCGGGATCGCCGAATCTGGCGTTGTATTCCAGCACCTTCGGGCCGTCCTCCGTCAGCATCAGTCCAAAGAAGATGATCCCTTTGAACGGCCTGCCTTCCGCAGCCATGGCATCGACTGTCGGCTGAAAGATCTTTTCGCGGCAGAATCTGTCGATCTCGTCCGTATAGAACGGGCTCGGCGAGAAGGTTCCCATGCCGCCTGTATTGAGACCTTTGTCTCCGTCGAGGGCACGCTTATGGTCCTGCGCCGATGTCATCGGGCGGATCGTCTTTCCGTCCACGAAGGTGAGCACGGACACTTCGCGTCCGGTCATGAACTCCTCGATCACCATGCGGTCTCCGGCAGTTCCGAACTTTTTATCCTGCATGATCTCACGCACTCCGGCCTCGGCTTCTTCGAGCGAATTGCAGATCAGTACGCCTTTGCCCAGTGCAAGACCGTCCGCCTTGAGGACGATCGGGAACCTTGCCTGTGTCCTCAGGTACTCGAGCGCTTTTTCCGGATCGTCAAAGTTCTCATAGGCCGCCGTCGGAATATGATACTTTTTCATCAGATCCTTGGAGAAAGCCTTGGAGCCTTCGAGGATCGCGGCATTTTTTCTCGGTCCGAACACTCTGAGTCCTTTTTCTTCGAACACATCTACGATGCCGCCTACCAGCGGATCGTCCATGCCGATAATGGTGAGATCTATCTCTTTTTCAGCCGCAAATGCCGCAAGGGCATCAAACTCCATCGCACCGATCGGAACGCATTCCGCAAATTCCGCTATGCCGGCGTTTCCCGGAGCACAGTAAATTTTTTCCGCCTTCGGGCTTTTGGAAACACTCCACGCAATTGCATGCTCTCTTCCGCCGCTTCCAACGATCAATATCTTCATTCTTTTACTCCTTTACCGTCACAAGCCCGTCTTCTATCTTCAGCCGATCGTTTGCGATCAGGTCGATCGCGCGCGGAAGGATCTTCCATTCCGCCTCCTCCATGACTCTTCTTTGAAGGGTCTTTGGTGTGTCATCCGGCAGTACTTCCACCGCTTTCTGCAGGATGATCGGCCCGGTATCCGTACCTTCATCCACAAAGTGGACCGTGGCTCCCGTCACCTTCACGCCCCTTTTCAGGACTCCTTCGTGGACTTTAAGGCCATAGTAGCCCTTTCCGCAGAAGGAAGGGATCAGGGATGGATGAATATTGATGATCTTCATCGGGAATGCCTGCACTATGGACGGGGGTATCGCCACAAGGTACCCGGCAAGTACCAGAAGATCGAGATTCCGTTCTCTGAGTGCCGAGAGAAGCGCTTCATGGAACTCTTCTCTGCTGTCATAATCCTTTGGAGAAACCACCAGGGCTTCGATCCCTTTGCTTTTTGCTCTTTCAAGTGCATAGGCTCCGGCGTTGTTGCTGATTACGACTGCGATCTCGGCTCCTGTGATCAGGCCTGCATCCATCGCATCCATCACAGCCTGCAGGTTTGTTCCGCCGCCCGACACCAGTACTCCGATCCTCAGCATAAGGTCACTCCTTTTTCGCCTTCTTCGATCTGTCCGACCACATACGCTGTCTCACCTGCTGCCTTCAGGGCTTCCAGCGTCCCGGCAGCATCATCGGGAGATACTGCGAGCACCATTCCGAGGCCCATATTGTAGGTGTTGTACATCATCTTTTCTTCTATTCCGCCTGTGCGGGCGAGCAGTCCGAAGATCGGCGGAACGGGATAGCTGTCTTTTTTGATCACTGCATGCGTGTTCTCTGTAAGCATACGCGGAACATTCTCATAAAAGCCGCCGCCCGTGATATGGCTGCATGCATGGATCCGCACGCCGGCTTCTTTTACGGAGCGCAGCGCTTTTACATATATCTTTGTCGGCCGGATCAGCGCATCGCCGAGGGTCGTTCCGAGCTCATCATAATAGGTCCCGAGCGATTCGGCTGTCATCTCAAACACTTTTCGCACCAGAGAGAAGCCATTGCTGTGTACGCCCGACGATGCGATACCGATGAGCGTGTCACCGACTTTCAGCTCCGCGCCGGTGATCATGTCCTTTTTATCTACAATGCCCACGGCAAAGCCGGCAAGGTCGTATTCATCCTCGGGATAAAAGCCCGGCATCTCTGCGGTCTCACCGCCGATCAGAGCAGCTCCGGACTGACGGCAGCCCTCGGCGACGCCCGAAACGATAGATGCGATCTTCTCGGGATAATTCTTTCCGCACGCGATGTAATCCAGGAAAAACAGAGGCTCTCCGCCCGCGCAGGCGATATCGTTCACGCACATTGCCACGCAATCGATACCTACCGTATCATGGCGGTCCATCAGAAACGCCAGTTTAAGCTTGGTTCCGACGCCGTCGGTTCCGGAAACCAGCGTGGGCTCCTCCATATCCTTAAACGCATTCATCGAAAACGCGCCGGAAAAGCCGCCGATCCCTCCGAGAACTTCGGGCCTCATTGTCCTTGCGATGTGTTCCTTCATGAGTTCCACCGATCTGTAACCGGCTTCTATATCTACTCCCGCTTTCTTGTAATCCATACGCACCTCCTGCATCAATAGTCGTATCTGTCCAGTGCCTGAACAGATACGAGCAAAAATCCATTCAAATCGCCTCCGGCGATGGGATTTTTGCCGGTTGAATCATTTTCTTACGACCTCAGCAGCAAGTGCTTCGGCCTGTTCTGAACAGTTATCAATAATCTTTATATCCTGTCTCCTGAAGACGGGCATCCTTTTTCTCCACCTGAGCCTTCAGATCTGCGCTGTATGCTTTGAGGCGTCCCAGAAGCTCACTGTCCGAGACGGCCAGTATCTTTGCGGCGAGAAGAGCGGCGTTGGCTCCGCCGTTGATCGCAACCGTTGCGACCGGAATGCCCGACGGCATCTGCACGATGGAATACAGCGAATCTTTTCCTCCGAGCGAAGTCGTGTGCATGGGAATGCCGATTACCGGAAGCGGGAAGATCGCAGCGCACATGCCCGGAAGGTGGGCGGCCATGCCTGCGCCGGCGATGATCACCTTGAGCCCTCTTTCTTCTGCTGTCTTTGCATAGTCAAAAAATACATCGGGTTCTCTGTGAGCGGATATTATCCTCATTTCGTAATCGATTCCCAGTTCATCCAGCACCGCTGCGGCTTTGGCCATTACCGGCATATCGGAGTCGCTGCCCATTACTATTCCTACTTTTGCCATCTGTATCTCCTTTCGTCGTATCGCCTGCGTCTGTCTTATTCTTCGTCAAAGGGACGATTCAGCTCTTCCGTCCCCGGCAGAACAAATCTGCCATCCTCGATGATCGGGATCATCTCACCGTCATCATCGATCATCGCTATGCTTCCAAGCTCATCATAGGGGATGGTAATGTCGGTGTGGCATCCGTAATAGGCCATGCTCAGGTCTTCTTTACGGAGCGCCGAGATCTCATTGTCTCTTGCGATGATCTCCTTGCCGTCGGGATTATACACAGGAGTGTCCTCCTCCCAGCTGTAGCAGGTGTCGCCGACCGCAAAGTGCGGCCCCATCTTTTCCGCGATCAGTATGGGAAGACGGTCCTCGATGCCCAGGCGGCGCGCGCTTGTGTAGGCTGTGGTGTTGGTACCGATGGCAAACTCACCCATCGGGATCTTGTGATGATGGTGAAGAATATTTTCTTCTATATATTTACGGTTTTCTTCTTCCGTCTCAAAATTGTCGCAGCTGTAATCGATCACCTGTCCGCAGTCGAACACCAGCGTCAGGTTGCTGAACTGCAGCCCTTCCAGGTATACTTTGCTCACGTGAAGAACACCGCCTGTCCCCGCCAGTACAGGGGAAGTAAACACTTCACCGAGGGGGATATTGACGTCCGCCACACAGTTTTCAAAGTTCGTCTGTTTCCCGGGCTTCTCCAGTTCGTGCAGATGGATCAGAAGGTCTGTCTGATTGTCTCCTTTACCTTTGATCTCTACCCATTCACAGGAGTCCAGCGTATCGATGATGGTCTGCTGAATGCGCTGATACTTTGCGTAATCGAGCGTGTTGATCTTTACGATCTCTCTGAATATATCTTCGTACGGTTCTCCGATCTCACAGAGCGGGAATGCGATGATGGTAAAGCTTCTCTCCTCACCCGGAATATACCTGTTGGTGATCTGCATCGCCTCGTTGTTATAATCGATCTGCAGCTTCTGCTGTTCATCGGAAAGCGAGAGCGCTGCGGAATGTGTCACGGGGGAGAAGGGCTTCTCGCCGAAAGTCTCGATCACCGCGGGGCCGCCCAGAACGCCCGCGAGCTTCTTTACTTTATCATAGGAGACCTGAAGCGCGCGCAGTTTTTTCTTTACCAGATCCTTTGTGAGGAAGAGAGCGATGTCCTCCTTGTGGTCGTACGCAAACTGCGGATTGATATCTCCGCCGATGAATCCTCGCTTTTGAAGGCCTCTTTTGTTGATCGCATGCACAGCGGACCTGTGAATGACGGGGCGAAGCCCCATCGCTTCAAATTTGCCTATCGCCGACCTGATCATCCGCTCGAAGCCCAGATGATACTCGATATCTACGGTCTTCTTTTTGCGGATATCCTTTCGGGTGACCTCGAAGCCTTTGCGGTAACCTTCTGCATAAACTTCTGCCAGGCCGTCGACTTCTTCCTGCGGCATTGCATTGAAAAGCTCAGCCGCTCTGATCTCGTTCTCTCCGATATATTCACCGAACCGGTACAGGTACCGAAGGTCCGTGAGATCGGAGTCCATGATGATCCGATACGCAAAATCGAGGTCGGGATCCACTACGCTGCGGGTTCTCTGTTCCACCATATCCTGACAGTAATCGTTGATATAGGAATTCAGGATCCCCTTTATGTCGTCCGCCTCCGGCAGTTCATCGCCGCCGAAGGAACAGTACACTTCGAGGAAAAGTTCCAGGGCCACAGTCATGTTCTCTGTGTTCTTCTCGTACGCAAAAGCGATACATCCACGGAGCTCCGCATAAAGGAACGAGAGAAGCGGGCCGTACTCTCCCAGTTTTTCTCTGGCATAGTCGGGATTGCCCCAGCAGGCTGCGTAATTATCGGGACTTAATGCACTGTAAAGAGCGTTGTTTTCCTCGCGATAACCGGCAAGATCGGGTTCTTCTTCCCTCTCCATAATTGCCGTCGTCATCGAAAGGAAAGAGGAAACCTCCTTAAAATAAGCGCGAAACGGCTCCTGTGCGATCTCTTCGTTCGGAATTTCCTTTATACGCTCCGCCGCAAGTTCATATCTTTCCATCAGTAATTCGTCCAAATCATGTCTCTCCATCTATATTTTATCTTCCCAGCTGAAAAAGGCCGAGCCAGCCCACCAGCAGTATTCCGTTCACGATCGAGCCGACAATACATGTCGTGTGCTTTTTTCCCGCCTCGGAAAAGCCCGCGAGGCCAAGGCCGAACCCGTAGCAGTTGAGCATCACGGCAAAGATGCTGAGCACCCCGGGAATGACAGCCGCCCGGCCCGGAAGTCTGCCGGAAAGCAGCACTGCCAGTGCAAACAGGATCAGGGCTGCACCGCTCAGTATCACGGATAATCTTCCGCGGAAGGAATCCTGCTTTCTCGCAAAGGAATATCGGAATCTTCTTGCCATAAAAAGTTTCCCCCCGACTCGTTGTCAGATCAGTACATCCTTCTTGATGTGAAGGAGTCTACCGCCGTTAACGATCATGATCACTCCGGCAGCAATTCCGAAAACTGTCATCAGAATACCGATCACCAGGCTTCCTGCTCCGGTAACTCCTATGGTATTATAATGCTTCTCGTTCATCGCAAAGTCTCCTTTTAAGCTCCGTATTTTTCATAGTAGCTGTCTATTTTGCTTTTCAGGTCGTCGTCGATGACGATCCTTCCTTTATATTCTTTATTATAAAGATGTTCCACGACCTCGGCCATCGTGACGATGGAGGCTGTCTTGAATCCATATTTTTCCTGCATCATGGTGAGAGCGCTCTTATCGGTGTCCTTGCCTTTTTCCATCCGGTCCACAGAGACGATCAGGCCCTGTACCTCGATGTCGCCCTGTGCCTTCAAGATCGGCATGGTCTCCTCGATGGATGTTCCCGCTGTCGTCACATCTTCGATGATCACCACGCGGTCTCCGTCTTTTATGGGGCTTCCGAGCAGAATGCCTTTGTCGCCGTGGTCCTTGATCTCTTTGCGGTTAGAGCAGTAATTTACGTCTTTTCCGTAGAGGCTGCTCACGGCCATAGAAGCGGCGACCGAGAGCGGTATGCCCTTGTAGGCGGGCCCGAAAAGGACGTCGAAATCCAGGCCGAAATTGTCCTTGATGGCAGCCGCGTAGTACTCTCCGAGCCTGCGAAGCTGCGTGCCTGTGCGGTAAAAGCCGGTGTTCACAAAGAATGGCGTCTCGCGTCCCGATTTGGTGACAAAATCACCGAATTTCAGGACATTGCTGTCGATCATAAATTCGATAAATTCCTGTTTGTAAGCTTCCATAATATTCCCCCGTTCGAACACTGATCACACAACACCGATAATGCTGCGGATATCCTCGATATTCTCTTCTTTCATAAAATCTTCTATCCCGCGGACGATCTTCAGCGCCGCACAGGGATCGGCAAAGTTTGCCGTCCCGACCGCCACCGCCGAAGCCCCGGCCATCATGAATTCGACAGCATCCTCCGCCGAAGCGATGCCGCCCATGCCGATTATCGGGATCGAGACCGCGTGCGCAGCCTGGTACACCATTCTCACAGCCACCGGTTTTACAGCAGGCCCCGAGAGGCCTCCTGTACGGTTTGCCAGCGCAAATGTGCGGCGGTGAATGTCTATCTTCATGCCTGTGAGTGTATTGATCAGCGATACAGCATCGGCTCCGCCTGCTTCGGCCGCCCGTGCCATCTCGGCAATGTCGGTGACGTTCGGGCTGAGCTTCATGATGACGGGCTGCTTTGCAGCCTTCTTCACCTTCTCTGTGATCCGCTGCAGTGCCTTCGGGTCCTGTCCAAAGGCGATGCCGCCTTCCTTGACATTCGGACACGATACGTTGATCTCCAGCAGGTCGACTCTCTCATTCGCCAGTCTTTCGACCACTTCACAGTAGTCCTCTTCCGTCCTGCCGCAGACATTTACGATTACCTTGGTGTCATATTTTGCGAGGAAGGGAAGATCCCTTTCGCACAGCACGTCGATCCCGGGATTCTGAAGGCCGATCGCATTCAGCATGCCGGATGCCGTTTCGGCGATCCTCGGAACAGGATTTCCCGGCCACGGGACATTCGCCACGCCTTTTGTGACGACACCTCCGAGCTCCCCAAGATCATAAAACTCGCTGAACTCTTCGCCCGATCCGAAGGTCCCGGACGCGGTTACGACCGGATTTTTTAATTCAACACCGGCTATGGATACCTTTGTACTGATCATAGCTCCACCTCCGTGCTCAGAAATACCGGTCCTTCTTTACAGATCCTTTTATTATGAACATTCGTATGCGCATCTTTCTCACGGGATTTGCATACGCACGCAAGGCAGGCACCTATGCCGCACGCCATCCTCTCCTCCATGGACACATGGCAGGGAATATTTTTCTCCTCTGCATACGCTGCCAGGGCACGAAGCATGGGTTTGGGGCCGCAGGAATATATGCGGTCCGCCTTTATATCCGTTTGCCGGATCACATCCAGCACATTTCCCTTAATTCCCGCAGATCCATCTTCCGTTGCGATATATACGTCTCCGTATTGTTCGAATTCTTCTTTTAAAAACAGGCTGCTGTCACGATAGCCCAGCACGATCCGGCATTCTGCTTCGAGTCTTTTGGCGGTTTCCAGAAGCGGAGGAATGCCGATGCCTCCGCCTACCAGCATGACCGTCTCATTCTTTGGCACATCGAGGGAATAGCCATTGCCGAGAGGTCCTTCTACACGAAAGGCAGCTCCCTCCCCGGCCAGCGAAAATTCTTCGGTTCCTGTTCCCTTACCCGTAACTCTGTATACCAGCCGCAGAATACCGCTCCCGGCATCTGCTCCGCAGATACTGATCGGCCTCGGAAGCAGTCTGCTTCTGTCGTTTGTGTAGACCGAGACAAACTGTCCCGGCACAGCCTCTTTTGCTATATTTTCGGTCTGCAGACGCAGATCGAAGATTCCCGGGGATATTTCTTTCTGCGATACGACTTTTGCGTTTTCAACATATTTCATTTTCAGTTTTTCTCCAGTGCACGGTTGATGTCCAGGATCATCTCTTCGGCAGCTTTTCTCGCTGCGTCGGCGTAGCCTTCTCCTCCGAATCCGGCGTATTTTTCCTGCTTCCAGGCGGCAATGATGCCTCTGGAGGAATTCACGATCGCCCCCAGCCCGTCCGGATTGAAGAAGGGAGCCAGATCCTCCGCCTTTCCGCCCTGTGCACCGTAACCCGGAACGAGAATATATGCTTTAGGCATGATCTCACGCAGGATCTTGCCCATGCCCGGGTATGTCGCACCGACAACGGCTCCGACATAGCTGTAACTCTCGCCCATCAGGCTGCTGCCCCAAGCAGCGACCTTTTCGCCTACCCACTCGTAGAGCGGCCTTCCGTCGATCAGGCGGTCCTGAAACTCTCCGCTCGAGGGGTTGGAAGTTTTGACCAGGACGAATATTCCTTTTTTCTCTTCGGCACACACTTTGATAAAAGGATCTACCCCATCAGTCCCCAGATAGGGATTGACGGTGGCAAAGTCCTCGCCGAAAGGCGTGAGCTGTGCCGAGCCGATCTTTACTTTTCCGAGATGTGCAGCGGCATATGCTCCTGATGTGGAACCGATGTCGCCTCTCTTAACATCGCCGAGGACGATCAGCCCTTTTTGATGACAATAATCCACAGTCCGCTTAAAAGCTGCGACTCCGGGAACGCCAAACTGCTCGTACATCGCGATCTGCGGCTTTACCGCGGGCACAATATCGCAGATCGCATCAACGATTCCTTTGTTGTATTCGAAAACAGCCTCGGCTGCTCCTTCGAGCGTCTCTCCCAGAGCATCGAACGCTTTCTTCTGAATGTGCTCAGGGATATAAGAAAGCATCGGATCCAGACCGACAACGACAGGCGCATTTGTCTCTTTGATTCGTTCTACCAGTTTATTGATCATTTTTTTCCTCCGGTCTGCCGATCTGTATCGGCTGTGTGCTTTGATCTGTACTGCTGCTTTCCTTTTTCATTATCCTTTATACACTGTTTTTCCTCCGCATATCGTGCGGACGACGCGGCCTTTCACCTTCCTGCCGTGGAACGGTGTATTCTTCCCTTTGGAAACAAAGTCATCTTTGTCGATGACGTATTCCGCATTCGGGTCGATCAGTACCAGGTCTGCAGGATGCCCTTCTTTTATCACGCCGCACGGAAGGCCGAGAATACATGCGGGGTTATAGCTCATCTTCTCGACGAGCTGCAGGAGAGAGATAACTCCTTTTTCTACCAGTTCTGTGTAGATCAGTGAGAAGCTCGTCTCAAGCCCGGTGATGCCAAACGCAGCCGTTCTCATGGAGCCGGACTTGTCGGCGCGGGTGTGCGGCGCATGGTCGGTACTGATCACCGAGATGCTGCCGTCCGCCAGTGCTTCTCTCAACGCTTCTACATCTTTCGGAGTCCGAAGAGGCGGATTCATCTTAAAATTCGGGTCGTCCCTCTCGATATCATCAGAAGTCAGGATCAGATGATGCGGGCAGACCTCCGCCGTTATGCTTTTGATTCCTTCTCTTTTCAGCATCTGCATCAGGCGGGCCACACCGTATGTCGAGACATGGCAAAGATGAAGCTTCACCCCGTTGTCCAGGGCAAGCATGACATCCCTTGCCGTAATCGAATCCTCGGTCTCGTTGCAGATTCCGGGAAGTCTGAGCCTTACGGAATTGCTGTCCTCGTTCATACAGCCATTTCCGCGCAGGTCGATATCCTCACAGTGGTCCAGGATGGGAAGGTCACACTCTTTTGCTTTCAGCATGGCTTTTCTGAGAACCGCTGCATTCATCACGGATTTTCCGTCCTCGGAAAGTGCGGCTGCTCCTGCGCTCTTCATGCCCGGAATATCCGATACAAGCTGCCCTTTCTGTCCCACCGACAAAGCGCCCGCCTGAAGCACATGCACACAGGCGACCTGTTCTGCTTTGTGTACCACATACTCAACGCGATCCCGGCAATCGATGACCGGCGTAGTATTAGGCATGGCAACGATGGTGGTGACCCCTCCGCGGGCAGCTGCTTTTGTTCCCGATTCGATATCTTCTTTCTCGGTCTGCCCCGGATCTCTTAAATGCACATGCATGTCCACAAGGCCGGGAAGGACCAGAAGGCCTTTTGCGTCGATGACCGTATCGCAGGGATCATGTCTGTCGATGCTGTCCTTGACCGATGCGATCATATCTTCTTTAATATATATATCCATTATGCAGTCTGTCTGACTTGCCGCGTCGATGACCCGGCCGTTCTGAATCAATATTCCCATGCTTAATCCTCCGTCAGATCCATCCGGTTTTATACTCTCACCATCATACACGAAAACGGGTCTTTAATAAAGCCCCATTTATTTTTCTTTTATTCTTGACATTTCAGAAATCGGGTAATATAATCAGTGCATATAAAGACAATTTGGTATATTATTTGATGTATAATCACTATTTTTTAGAGATTATATTTGCTGGATATAGTCTGTAAAAACTGGTGATTTATTTTATTGCACCAGATTATCTATCATCTATGTTATGGAGGTACTGAAATGAATAAGGGAACAGTGAAATGGTTTAATGCGGAAAAAGGCTACGGTTTTATCACCGGAGAAGACGGACAGGATGTGTTCGTACACTTTTCTGCAATCAACGGAGAAGGCTTCAAGTCTCTTGACGAGGGGCAGGCCGTGACATACGATCTTACCGAAGGAGCCCGCGGCATGCAGGCATCCAACGTTACCAAGCTTTAAGTATTAATATCCGATATAACAAAAAGCGGTCTGCCGAAAAGCAGGCCGTTTTGCTTATACAAAAAAGCGATAAAACTGCGGCCGGATCGAAATCCGCCCGCAGTTCTCATGCATCACTCAGCTTCGGCTTCTTCAGCACTGTCCACCTGATTCATAAAATCATCAAGCGCAGTGACATTGAGGTCGGTAGAAACACTTTCTGTCGCCGTATCATCCTTTTCCGTCACCTTGGTATATACAGAAAAGCATATCCAGCATGCCGCAAGAAGGCCCACAGCACCGACAACGATCTGCTCGATCCTGCGCATTCTTTTTTCTTTCTTTATGATTTTTTTACGGTTCGCCTTCTGCTCTTTATAATAATCTACTTTCTTCTGACTCATTCTGAGCATCTCCTTCTTCGTTACCAAAACATTTATGCGGTTATTCCCACATAATCCGTGAACGATTATATCACAGTCGTACGAAAAAAGAAAGTGCATAATTCTTGTAATTACGGTATATTTTTATTTCCCCGGGCGGTATAATGGAGAAACGGACCGCAAAATACGGTACCGAAAAGGCCGGCATCGTACCGGGCTATTGTCGAAAGGAGCATCCCATGCAGCTTTTTGAGATACAGGACATTAAATCCTTCACCACCGAACTGTTCGTCCGCGACATGTTCGACGAATTTGAGCTTTGCGAGGCTGATTTCGTGACTTTTGCCTCATTTCATATGGACGGAAAAATACAGTCCGACTATTACGACACCGCCGAGCGTGAATCGATGGGCAGCCGAGACCGAGCCTCCTGGAAAGAAATGAAGCCGTTCTGCCTTTCGCTTATACGCGGCAAACGGCTTCCTCTCTATTTTAAAATTGTTCTTCGACTTCCGGGCAGGCACCCCTTATGTGCCGAAAACGGAGCTCTGGAGCATGAAGCATCAAGCCAGAATTTATATCTGAATATACGCTACAGCGATAAAACGCTGACCTGTACGACCGGTGCCTCTTCTGCGGTATTTGAACCGGGATTCAAACCCGGGGCAGAATGGGACCTGCAGGCACGGACACTTATTCGACCGTTTTCTTCAGATGTTCGGTAAGCATGGCCAGGAACTCTGTGTTGGAAGGGATTTTTTCCATCGAAAAACCCGCGATCTCTTCCAACTTGCGTTTCCTGTTGATAAAGCTGTGTTCTTTCGCAAATCGGATATTCTGTTCCACCCTGTAGGAAGTCACTCCATATCTCGTTGCTATCTGAGGATATATATCTTTTGTTATCCTTATTTTCTCTGTCTTCATCAAACACATTCTAAGAGCATCTGCAAGGTACTTATATCCCTTATAGTTTGTTGTAATACCTATGTCAGACATCAGTCTCTCGATACGCTGCATAGCTGTCCGCCCCTCATTAATCGTTTACTTTGCCAGCATTAACAGGATCTCATTGCTTCTCTGCACAAATTTCGTCATATCCTCGGGAGAAAGCGGTTTGTGACTGATCATGGCCAGATCGTAAAGCTGTTCACAGATCAGTTTTGCATTGGCCGGTTTTTCCTCTTTGGAGAGCGCTTTCACCAGCGGATGCCCTGCATTCAGGATCAGGGTCTCCTGCCCGCCGAACATGGACGGATCCATTCCGTACATGTTGTACATCTTCATCATTTCCTGCATCCTGCGGCTCTCTTCGGAAAGAGTGACCATTGCGGCTACGTTCGCATTTTTCAGGTTTTCCACACGAACTTCCAGCTTTTCCTTTCCAAGGCTTTCCCGGAACAGATCTCTCAGTGCATCGGCCAGCTTAGTCTCCACTTCGCCGTTATCATCCTTCAGTTCATCGGTCAGATCCGCATCGATCCTCAGGAAGCGCACGTTCTCATTCTTCTGCTCAAGGCTTGTGATGAACGGAGCATCAATGTTGTGTTTAAGGATCACAGCGTCCTTTCCGGCTTCGCGGAACATGTTGATATACTGGCTCTGAAGGATCTCGTCAGTCACATAGAAGACAGTGGTCTTCTCAGGTTCTTTTTTCTCTTCTTCCTTGCCGGTCTCTTCTGTATTCTCTTCGGAGCTTTCCTCTGCTTTTTCTTCTGTCTTCTCTTCTGTCTTCTCCTCAGCTTTCTTATTCTCTTCGATGCAGTCCTTAAGGGTCAGATACTTGCCGTCCAGATTTTTGAAGAGCACGTAGTCGCTGACCTTCTCGGCAAACTTCTCGTCACGCATCACACCGTATTTGATAAACGGGCTGATATCATCCCAGTATTTCTCGTAAGATTCACGGTCTGTCTTGCACATTCCGGTAAGCTTATCCGCCACCTTTTTGGTAATGTACTCGGAGATCTTTTTCACAAATCCGTCATTCTGCAGAGCAGATCTGGACACATTCAGCGGAAGGTCCGGGCAGTCGATCACACCTTTCAGCAGAAGCAGGAACTCCGGGATCACTTCTTTGATGTTATCGGCGATAAATACCTGGTTGTTATACAACTTGATCGTACCCTCGATCGAATCATATTCCGTGTTGATCTTCGGGAAGTAGAGAATTCCCTTCAGGTTGAACGGATAGTCCATATTGAGGTGGATCCAGAACAGCGGCTCCTTGTAGTCGAGGAAAACTTTACGATAGAATTCCCTGTACTCTTCATCAGTGCAGTCGTTCGGATGCTTAGCCCAGAGCGGATGGGTATCGGAAAGAGAAACCGGTCTCTTATTGATCTTTACACGTTCTCTCGCCGGCGTAACCTCTACGATCTCCTTCGTTCCGTCCTCTTTTTCGCGCTCTTCCGTCTTTGCATCTTCGTGAATATGCTCTACGACCACATCATCCTCTGTGAGCTCCGACTCATCGATGGTCTCATATTCCTGCGGAGCGTTCTCTTTGGAAAGATAGATGTCGACCGGCATGAAGGAACAGTACTTTTCGATCACTTCACGCATGCGATAATCGTTGGCAAACTCCAGGCTGTCCTCGTTGAGGAAAAGTGTGATCTCGGTACCGACAGTCGTCTTGCTGCCTTCCTGCATCTCATACTCTGTGCCGCCGTCGCATTCCCAGTGAACGGGAGCTGCTCCCTCCTGATAGGATAGTGTATCGATATGCACTTCATCCGCCACCATAAACGCAGAATAAAAGCCCAGACCGAAATGACCGATCATCTGGTCATCCGTCGTTTTATCCTTATATTTCTCCAGAAACTCGGTAGCACCGGAAAAAGCGATCTGTGTGATGTACTCTTCCACCTCATCAGCGGTCATACCGATACCGTTATCGATGAATTTGAGGGTCTTCTCTTCGGGATTGACTACCACTTTGATCTCGGGCTTATATTTAGGCGGGAAGGTATAGTCGCCCATGATCTCCAGCTTTTTAAGCTTGGTGATGGCGTCGCAGCCGTTCGAGATCATCTCTCTGACAAAAATGTCATGGTCGGAATAGAGCCATTTTTTGATGATCGGGAAAATATTTTCACTGTTGATAGATAAATTTCCATGTTTTACTGCCATAGTTATCGTCTCCTTTTTGAATCTTCTTATATACTAATACTGAAAAAAATAAAAGTCAATAGAAAATTAGCACTCGATAAAATCGAGTGCTAATAGTCTGTGTTTATGTTCTATTCAGTTTATTTTCTTCTTCTCCTGATCAGCACTACCACCGCTGCTGCGATAGCCGCGCCCGCTGCTGCAAGAGCAATGATCAGAGGCAGAAGGTTGTTATCATCACCGGTCCTTGCAGGCCTTACCTGTCCGGGAACCGGTGTCATTGTCACCGTTCTGCCCTGACGGACCGTAAAGCTGATCTTTCGCACATCGCTCACACCGGTATTCACCCATGTGCTGCCATTAAACTGCTGCTGCAGGAAAGTCACCGTAAGCACATAATTGCCGGGAGCGCCCATACGGAACGAAGCCGAGAACGGCTCGCAGTCCCAGATCCTGTTATCCAGTACGTTCCAGCAATAAGGCACATAGCGGATATCGCCGCGCACCGGATTTACATTGCCGTAGCCCGCGCCGGATGCCGAGAACGAGATCTTATCGTCCGTGGTATAGACATCGCCGTTATAGATGCCGATCACCTGATTTCCCGAAGCATCGGGAACGATCGGATCGCGTCCGTTTACCGTGACACGCACCGTTGCGACGAGCGGGATATTATTCGGGTTGGTCACGCCGCCCGGCAGTGTAACTCTGCCGTTGACGAGGAACGTCTGCGAAGTCTTGAGCGAAGGATCGTATACACAGGATGCGACATCCCAGGTAACGGCAGCGCTCATATTCCCGCTGTTCGTGGTGATCGTCACCGATCCCGGCAGTCTGAGACCGACAGCAGTTTTTTCGGTTCCGTTGCGGATACCGGTAATGTCTGCAGGATTGATGATCCCCGTCAGAACGATCGTCCTTGCACTGACGATAAAGTTAACATTGACCGACGCTGCTGCCCCGCCATCGCCCGTCACGGTTATGGCTTCAAAATACTGTCCCTGGCCAAGGCCGGTAAGCGGAACGACGGTGAAGCTGCTTGTCTCGCCCGGATTGAGTCTCGCACTGCTCAGCCCGCTGACTCTGAAATTGATCGCCGAAGGCTGATTGAGCGCGATCGCAGCGTTTCCGGTATTTGTGATCGTCACTCTCTGTGCGGCAGGCGGATTGACATACCCGGCCTCCACCGAACCAAAGTCGATAAGGGAACGATCGAGCACGATCCTGTAGATCTTTTCCTCGGCCTTGACAGAGAACTTAACCTGCACAGCCGCCAGCAGAAGGACATTTCCGTCGGCATCTGTGGTGGAAAGAGTGAGACTTTCGGGATAATCACCCGCAGCAAGGCCCACTTTCGGTCTTACGGTAAAGTAAGCGGATTCTCCGGGCTCGAGGTCGCTTGCACTGAATCCGCTCACTTCATAGGAAGATGAGCTCAGCGCATTAAGCGTCATAGCGGTATTTCCTTCGTTGGTCACAGTGAAGGTGGCCGCCTCGGGCGGATCCTGATAGGCTATTGTACGCGTTCCGAAATCGTAGGATCCCGGATTCACGGTCAGCTTGTATTCTTTGCTCGGCTTTGTCACGGTAAAAGCGGCTTCGATGGTGTAAGGCCCTTCATCCACGATCCGGGTCTTATCTTGATCATAACCTTCGGGAAGCTCGCCGCCCTGATAAAGGATGTTGATGGACTCATTGTATTCGTTGGCGCTGAGGCTTTCCAGCGGCCAAATCATAAGTTCAAGCGCCTCACCCGGAGCAAGCTCATTCACCGTAAGCTCGGGCAGATAGAAGTATTCCGAGATCGGCTGATCAAGAAGTACAGAAATGCTGCCGGTATTGGTGATCGTCACGGTCTGCGCTTCGGGAGACTCTTTATAGCCCTCTTCGAGAGAACCGAAATCAAGCGTTGAAGGGCTTACATCCAAAGAGAGGATGAGCTCCGCCTCGGTTCCGTCTCCTTCATTTTCGCCTCCATTACCACCTTCATCCCCGCCGTCAGTGTCGTTTTCACCTGTCGGAGCAGGCTCTGTTCCCGGAACTATAGGTTCTGCGGGTGTTGTATCATTCTCCGGATCGGTTCCCGGGACGATCGATCCTACGGGATTATCATCTTCAGCTGTGCCGTCACCCTCCCAGCCAGGAGCAGGATCGGACTCACTGTTATCATTTTCTCCGTTCTCGCCGTCCTCACCGTCCATATCATCCTGAATGATCTGGAATCCATCCTCATCGTCGGTGTTATCCGGATCCGGCTCTTCATAATCGGAATCCGACTCGCCGGATGACAGGTCAGTGGATTCTTCCACCTTCATGGCCGCGGTGAAAGAAACCTCAGCGCCTTCGACAGAACGGTAGACAATCTCGTCCCTGTATTCACCGGGAGCCACGCCGGCTCTCGGTACAATATAAAGGTCTACAGCCGTACCCGGCTCCAGTGTCTCGGTGATATCGCCCACCATAAAATGCTCGGGAGCGATCCCCTCAAAATTAAGCGGTTCCGTACCCGTGTTGGTCACCGTAAAGTACTGCGGCTCGGAATCGGCAAGCCCCTCCTCCGTCACGGTGCCGAAATCGATCTGCTCCGCTTCAGCCTCAAGCGTCACCTCCGCCTGAAATGCATTTTCGGCGGTCTCCTGCGTATCTTCGGCAGACTCCTGAGTCTCTCCGGCAGCATCCTCCGGTGCCTCCGGCATGGGCGTAACTTCCTGCCCCGTTACCGGGTCGTAGATATAAATCTGCTCGTTTGCATTCTCCATTCCGGGAACATCCCCGGTTTCCGGAAAGCCTGTGCTCTCCTCCGAAGAAGTGTCCTCAGCAGAGGAATATTCGTCATAATCATCCGTATACTGCGTATTCGGATCGGTATACTGCATATTCGGATCGCTGTACTGCATACCCGGATCGGTATACTGCATACTCGGGTCGCTGTACTGCATATTTTGGTCAGTATACTGCATATTCGGGTCGCTATACTGCATACTCGGGTCCGTGTACTGCATGTTCGGGTCCGTATATTCGTCATAACCGTCGGTATACTGCGCATTCGGATCCCCCGCCTGATATTCCTCATATCCATCGGAATACTGCATATTCTGATCCCCTGCCGGATACTCCGTATATCCTTCGGTATACTGCCCGTCACCTGTCATTCCCGAGCCGGGATACTCCTGATATCCCTCATTATCCTGCCCGATCTGACCCGTGCTGCCTGTACCGGCAAAAGGATCGGTCCCGGCAGAAGGAAACATGCTGTCTGTCGAAGAACTGTCCTCATCAGGCATCTGCGCAGCAAGCGCCGCAGCCTCCTCCGCCGTCTGCGCCACAGGATTCGATTTAACGGTAAGCGAACCACCGAATCCACGCTCCGCAAGGCCCGTCACCGTAAGCGTGATCGAACTGTTCAGGTCCTCCTGAACGGGAGTATAAGTCTTCTCCTCAGACAAAACCAGCAATGTATCACCGTCCTGCCTGGTCCATTGAAAACTCACATCCTCACTCGTGAGGCCCGCAGGTTCCGCCTTGCTGAAATCTGCCGAAAGCGCACTGCCCACATAGACCGCACCCTGAATTTTCAGTTTTCCCGACAAAGTAAGCACACTCGCCTCTTCACCAAAAACCGCGGATACCAGAACCTGAAACACCATGAGCGCCGTCAGGAGCACGGCCGTCCATTTTTTCCTGTTCATGAAATCTCCTCCTTCATTTCCAAAAAATTACAACGGAAGTATCTTACTACCGCCTTAACACTAATCTAATGCCATTTTAGCACACAGCAAATCCCCCATGTAATTTGTGTTTTATCCTCCCGGCTGCAACCCGACCGGGCTCCGTAACAGTCTGCAGGCCGGTCGGTCTTCCGACGTAAGCGTTACCATTCATGTCTCAACCCGCCGGGCCCCGCAGCAGCCCCCGCGCGAAGTGGCATCAGTCTGTGAACTGTTGTGCCTGCCCGAAGAGACAAGCGCCTTAGAAAGACTAATCCGCGAAGGCTCTCCTGAGCGGATT
>CADCPK010000104.1 GCA_902803215.1 uncultured Lachnospiraceae bacterium | reverse complement strand
GCGGGGACTGCGGTGATCATCCTGATGGGTGTCAACGATCCGTACAATATTTCGAATTACATCGGCTATACCAACGAGAAGGCGGCCGAGTGGGCTGCAAGAGGTGCCACCACCTATTTTGTCTCGGTGGGCCCGGTGGACGGCGATCCGTATGTGACCAATGCGGAGATCGAGTCCTTCAATGCTGCACTGCAGGCAAACCTCTCCGGGGTTTATTATATTGACATTTACAGCTATCTGATGGCTAACGGGTTTTCTACCGTGGACGGGACACACTACCCGGACAATGTTTCCATCGCGATTTACAATTATATTGTGGAGCATCTTGAGGTGAACCGGACGGGGATCTGGGGATAAGAGGCTTGCCACATATTGTTCGTTAGTATATTTGAACTAAGAAGCTATATTGAGCTAAGAAACTATAAGGCTGCCGCGTGATGCGGCAGCCTTTTTGTGAGCAAAAATAAATGAGGGCGAAGATGAATGAAGAAAGAATAAAAGCGAATGCCCAAATATTAGAGGATGTAATGTCAGCGGCATGCGATATCACAAATGTTTTAGATCCCGCTGCCCGTAAATGCGCTGCAACAGTACCTTCGGGCATGCGATATCACAAGAATCTAAAATCCCTCTGCCACTAAAGCATGAGAGGTGGCGAAGATAAAAAGGAAAAGAAGGAAAGCGCATGCCTGCGCAACAAAGCGAGCAAGTCGTAGTGGCGAAGATAAACAGGAAAAAAGGAAAAGCTCATGCCCACGCAACAAAGCAAGCAAGTTGTAATGACGAAGATGAACAAGAAAAAAGAGAAAGCGCATGCCCACGCAATAAAGCAAGTAAGTCGCAGTGGCGAAGATAACCAAAAAAAGTGGGAAAGCGCATGCCCGAGCAGTCAAAGAAGCAAGCTGAGGTGGTGAAGATAGACAAGAAAAAAAGAGAAAGCGCATGCTTAGGCATCCAAATAAGTAATCGGCAATAAAGATGGCATCAACACCTTGACATTGGAGCTCTATTTTGCAAAACTTACATCAGGACAGTACGGCAACCCGTGGGAACTGATCTTCCCGGCTGTTTTCGTGACGATCATCCCGATCATCATTCTGTATATTTTCCTGCAGAAGTATATCGTGGCGGGCGTTGCCGAAGGTGCTGTAAAAATGTAATCGAAATGAACCCGGTACGTGGGAGCGATTATTGCCGCCTTCGGCCGGGTTCTGACTGTAAATAATCTGTATTTGGACCGAGAAGCCACCGAAGGCAGCAGAGGTTCAAGAGCAAACAGCGTTAGCGGATTGAAAATTTCTGCTTTACCATCGAAGACTGCATGGAGGACGTGTTATGAAACTGCAAAACAGAACCGCCGGCTTTTCTCTTGAGAAGACTGATATGGGAATAAGGATGACTTCGGAGAAGCAACAACCTCTGTTCACTTTTGCCCGGGGAACAGGGAATCTTCGGAGCGGCAGCGAAGAGATAAGCTTTTGCCTGAAAGATGGTGTAGAAGGCACGATATACGGTGAAGGCAAAGGTTTTGAGACGACGCTTGTGCTTTATCATGAGGACGGTCTGACTGCGGTGGAGATCGATGCGTCTGTCCGTCTGAATACGCCGCATTTCGGCTATCAGGAAGAGCTGCCGGATGCCCATGCAGTCGAAATAGTATTGATCCCGGAAGGAAAGGCACCTTTCGTCTCGATCTATCAGCACAAAGAATGGTGGATGAGACCGGCCTTTGGATACAGCTGGGAGGAGATCCCCGACAACAGCCAGTGCATTATCTGTCAAAGAGAAGAAGAATACGAGATCTTCCTGGCGGTATGCGGGAAGGATTGCCGGGCTGATTTTAAGGGGCGAAAAAGAGGCCTTCACCTTTTCCTGTCGAGCAATCAGGCCGGAAGAACACATATATCGGACATCGCCATGGTCTACGGCAGAGGAAAAGATCCTTATGCTCTTCTGGAGCGGATGGTGGGTTACGCCCTTAAGCTTACCGGAAAGGAGCTTAAACTCAGAAAAGACAAGCCGTTTCCTTCGACGTTTGCAGACTGGGGCTGGTGTACCTGGGACTCTCTGGGGCAGGATGTCGACGAAAAGGCGATCTTTGCCAAGATGGAGGATTTCAAAAATCTGGGAATATCTGTTCCGTGGGTACTTATTGACGACGGCTGGTCAACGGCAAATCGAAAGGAGCAGACGCTGCGCAGCTTTGACGAAGATCCCGAAAGATTCCCGGACGGGTTTGCAAGTACCGTAAAGGTTCTGAAAGAAAAGTACGGGGTGAAGAATGTCGGCGTCTGGCAGGCGGTAAAAGGCTACTGGAACGGGGTGGAACCCGGGTCCGAGGCAGAGCGCGACGCTGCGTGCTTTTTAAAAAAATATCCTTCGGGAGTTATCTCGATCGACACGGAGCTGCACAAGAGCTTTGGGTTCTGGGACAAGTGGCATTCGCAGCTCAGGCAGAAGGGGATCACCTTCGTCAAGGTGGACAGTCAGAGCTCGTATTCCCTGATGACAAAAGGGGCCTGTACCTACGGCGAATCGGCCGGCTCGATCCACAAAGGGCTGGATGCCTCGGCGGACCTGCACTTTGGCGGAAATCTGATCAACTGCATGGGGATGGCTCCGGAGGACATCTGGAACCGCTGCAGTTCCTCGCTTTCGAGAAGCAGCGATGATTTCACGCCCACAGTGCCCGGAAGTTTTGAAGAACACGCTCTGCAGAACAGCTACAACTCGGTCTATCACGGCTGTTTCTATTGGGGCGACTGGGATATGGCGTGGACGGTCCATGAGGACAGCACTCGCAGCCTTCTTCTGAGGGCAATCAGCGGCGGCCCGTTTTATATCAGTGACGGACTTGGAAAGACAGACCCCGCCAAAGTTGCCGCGATGATATCGGAGGACGGAAGAGTACTAAGATGCGAGGATGTCGGGAGGCCTGCTCTTGATTGCCTTACGGACCCGGAAGTGTTGAAAACGCATCCACTGAAAGTTTTTAATCGACTGGGTGATATCACTTATGTTGCTGTGTTTCGGGGGACGGAAAAAAGCTCCTCCAAAGGTGTGTTGAAAATCGAAGAACTGCCCGGAATTGACCCGGAAAAAGAATATTGGATCTATTCCTCCGCGAACGGACAGGCTGTTCGATATGACAGAAAAAAGGGATACCATTTTGTGATTCCGGAAGAAAAAGCAATGATGCTGCAGGTCATTCCGGTGGAAAAGATAAGCGTCATAGGTGTTTTGGAGAAGAATATTTCTTCCGCTGCTGTGGAGATTCCGGTGCGCTTTGAGAACAGTATTCTTGTAAGAGTTCTGAGTTCGGGGGAGCTGGGTGTTCTTACTGCGGGTAAAGAGATCCGAGCGATAAGACGCGGGAATGCGTATGGAATACCGGGGAATATTCAGCCGGAACAGGAACAGGTCGGGGAGCTTATTCGAATCAAGGATGTTAACAGGGGAGATCTGATAGAGCTTACAGTTATCTTATAATGTAACCGAAAACCCGCGAAGCAGATTGTCGATTACCTTTGTCACACAAAAAAACAGAGCTGCCGTGCCGGACATTTCTATGCATGAATGCATTTTTAATGTTTGGCGCGGCAGCTTTTTTGCAAACCGGTAATTACTTGTTATTCTCAATCTGATTTGTTATAGTATTAGCTGAAAAAACAGGGAGGGAGATACCGATGGCAACGATCAAGGATGTTGCCCGGCAGGCCGGCGTCTCGGTTGCGACGGTGTCCCGGGGACAAGGCATCTTATTGCCAGGTAGAAGGTCTGGCGGAGCAGACGGTGGAAACGCTTGTTGCAATGATGGGGGGAAGACCGGTTCAGGAGAAGACGATTGTTCCGGTAAAACCGGTACAAAGAAGAACGACGTGAAAAAGAAAGGAAGTTTAACATGGGCATCTCGGTACAACACAAAATAACTTCTTACATTCTTAAATGCATTGTTGTCGTTTCGGCGGTGGCGGGGGTTCTTTTGAGCTATTACGCCGGAAGGTATTCTTTTATGGGCGGCAGCAGGGTCTTTATGTTCTTTACCATACAGTCAAACATCGCTATCGCTGTGATCTGTCTGATCGGCGGCATCATGATGATGAAAGATAGAGCGGTAAAGGACTATTGGTATGTGATCAAGTTTGTCGGCACCGTTGCCATAACTCTCACGGGCGTGGTGTTCTGCTTTGTTCTGGCACCGACGATGGGCGGTCATGCATGGAGGCCGCACAATGTGCTCACGCATGTGATCGTTCCCCTGGCGGCTGTCTTTGACTTTTTTGTGACAGGAAGATACGGGAAGATCAAAAAGAAATATGTTTTGTTTGTCACGCTGCCGCCGCTTGCTTACGCGATCTACGCGGGCATAGGTTATGTGGCAGGCTGGCAGTTTGCGGAAGGGATCAACTATCCTTACTTTTTCCTCAACTGGGGAAGTCCGGCAGGGGCGTTCGGATTTACCAAAGAGCTGCCTTACATGGGGTGCGTGTGGTGGATCCTCGCGCTGTTTGTTTTTCTGATCATTGTTGGGTATGTTTATCTGAAGATATTGGATTTGCTCACAAAGAAACACTGAAGAATGAGAAGCAGGCAAAGTATTAACCGACAGCCTGCGGAGCGGATTGTAGGCCGGCGTCGGGCAGCGCAGCAGATTACCGGTCACCTTTCATAAATAGAAATAAGCGTTCGGCAATCGGGTTGGCGCAGATACGAGCTGAGGGCTGCCGAATAATATTAATTGGAAAGAGAAGTTATAGATTATGCCGGGACTCGGAACAATTATCAATGTGGTTTTTATCATCCTGGGCGGTACGGCCGGAGTGCTCTTCGGCAGCAGGCTCAAGGAGAATATGAGAGAGACGCTGCTGCTGGCAAATGCAGTGGCTGTTCTTTTTATCGGAATATCGGGAGCACTGCAGCAGATGTTCACTGCGGCAGAAAACGGTACATTACAGTCTTCGGGAACGATGATGATGATCGCGGCTCTGGGAATCGGGGCTGTGGTCGGTGAATTCATTGATCTGGAAGGGAAAATCGAAAAATTTGGAGAGTGGCTGAAGAGGAAGACCGGGAACAGTGGGGACGCCGGCTTTGTCGGGGCGTTTGTGACCGCTTCCCTCACGGTGTGCATCGGCGCGATGGCGATCGTGGGTTCCATCGAGGACGGTGCTGCCGGCAATCACTCGATTTTGTTCGCAAAGGCGGTGCTGGATATGGTCATCATCATGGTCATGGCAGCGTCGCTCGGAAAAGGATGTATTTTTTCGGCGATCCCTGTGGGAATCCTTCAGGGAACCGTGACGGCACTTGCCGTGCTGATCAGGCCGTACATCACGGACGCGGCGATGAACAACCTGTCGCTCGTGGGATCGGTACTGATTTTCTGCGTGGGCGTCAATCTGTTTTGGGGTAAAAAGATCAGGGTAGCAAATCTTTTGCCGTCGCTGATTATAGCGGCTGCCTGGGCAGGGTTCGGCTTTGCATAATGAACTTGATATCGGATCGTCGCCTGTGATGACGGAATTTCCGATTTTCTTGTGATAATGCCGGAAATCCTGAAGAAAGAGTTGGTAATGACGATCGGAAGAGGGGAGAGAGCCATGGCACTAAAGATCGTACGTAACGATATCACAAAAATGAACACGGAAGCTATCGTAAATACGGCCAACGAAAAACCTGTCGTCGGGCCCGGTGTGGATACTGCGGTTTATAAGGCGGAGGGATATGATGAGCTTCTGAAATATAGAAAAGAAGAGATTGGTTCCGTTCCCGAAGGAGAAGTTTTTATCACGCCCGGTTTCGGCCTTGCTGCGCGGTATATCATTCATGCGGTGAGTCCTCTTTATCAGGACGGATGCTCGGGAGAAGAGCTGAAGCTTCGGTCGTGTTACAGAAAGAGCCTGAGACTTGCTAAGAGTAAGGGCATACGCTCCATCGCATTTCCGCTGATCTCGACAGGGAGCTTTGGCTATCCGAAAGAAGAAGGAATGCTGATCGCGGTGGATGAGATCAACGCTTTTCTGCTGGGAAGTGAGATGGAGATTTACCTGGTCGTGTTCGACGATAAGGCGTCTTCGCTCGGCGGGAAACTTTATCCGGGGCTGGAAGAGTATATCGACCGACATTATGTGGAACGAAGGGTCCGCGAAGAGTACGATCGGGACTTTTCTTATTCGAGGGGCTCGGCTGCGCGGCCGTCTTTTCGTGCGGAAAGGGAGCCGGCTGCTTCCTCAAATGCACGTGCCGGAAAGAAGGAAAGAGATTCGTTTTTCTCGTCGTTCCGCAGGAGGCGGCAGGAGCCGGACGGAGACAATGCGGCAGCCGGATCGTTCGCCGCAAATATACCTGCGCCGAAACAGGAGGATTATACCGAAGCCGATTCGTTTCCTGTAGGTGCGTCTGTGGCGGGATCGGCGTACGACTTTGAGGATGAAGATGAGTATTTGGACTTCAGTTCAAAGCATGAAAGCAGGCTGCAGGAACGCATGAGCCACCTGTCGGATACTTTTTCGCAGTATCTTCTCTACCTGATCGAGTCGAAGCACATGACGAACGCGGAGGTGTATAAGCGGGCGATCGTGGATAAAAAGATTTTCTCCAAGATTAAGAATAATGTGAATTATCACCCGCAAAAGCTTACGGCCCTCTGTCTGTGCGTCGGCGCGAAGCTCAACCTGGACGAATCGAGGGATCTGCTGGCGAGGGCGGGCTATGCGCTTTCGCCCTGCGATAAGACGGATATTATTTTTTCTTATTTTATTGAGAATGAAATCTATGACATGATCGAGCTGGATATACAGCTGGAGGAGCATGATCTGCCTTGCATCATTGCGTGACATGAGTAAATGGGGACGTTTCTTTTCGACTCATTTTTGCGAGCAAAAATGAGTCGAAAAGAAACGTCCCCATTTACTCATGAATTTCTCCGTACGACTTGCTTTTCAAAGCCGGAAAAGGACGACTACATACAACATGTCCTTCGGTATTCTCTGTATGACTTTACCCTTCAAGTTTAAAAAGGTCGCCCGCGAAACGACCTGTCTCAAAAATGTTTATTGTATAATAAGCCCAACAACAGAAAAAACCAAAGAATTAAAACAAGAAGGAGGGCTATATTATGCGTAAAGGTTTGACAGAAGTTGTATTTATTCTCGACAGAAGCGGTTCCATGAGAGGGCTGGAAGCGGACACGATCGGCGGCTTTAACTCCCTCATTGAGAAACAGCAGAAAGAGGAAGGCGAGGCTTTTATCTCCACGGTCCTGTTTGATGACCGCACCGAGGTTTTGTATGACCGTGTGCCGGTGAAGCAGGTGGAGCCGATGACCGACAGACAGTACTACGTGAGAGGCTGCACGGCACTTCTGGATGCGGTGGGCGGTGCCATCCACCATATCGCCAATATCCATAAGTACGCGCGCGAGGAGGATCGCCCGGAAAAGACACTGTTCGTTATCACTACGGACGGCATGGAAAACGCCAGCCGCATCTACAATTACCGTGAAGTAAAAGAGATGGTGGAGAAAGAGCAGGAGAAGTACGGCTGGGAATTCCTTTTCCTTGGCGCCAACATCGATTCCGTGCAGGTGGCCGGCAGATTCGGCATCAGAGCCGACAGAGCAATGAACTACGAGTGCGACAGCGCGGGTACCGCAACCAATTTCCGTGCACTGTCCCGGACAGTATCGGCAGTGAGACAGGCGAAGTCTGAGGAAGAAGTGGACAGAGTGGTGTACGCATGTACGGCTCCGATCCGCGAGGATTACAAGAAGAGACACAGAAAGTAAATCGGTTATCATTTCCTGCCCGGCAGAAAAGGTCCTGCATCACACAAGGCGCGGAGCTTTTTTCGGCCGGACAGGGAATCGTAACTGCCGCAGTAGAAAAGAAAAGGGAGCGGGCGATGATAAATCGTCCGCTCCCTTGAAAATTGTACCGGAATTGTTTATAATGGAGGAGTAAACGGCAAAGAATTAACAAATAGCCTGAAGGCAGATTTAGGAAAGGACAATTCTATAATGGAAAATGTATTTATTATGGATCACCCTCTTATTCAGCACAAGATCTCGATGCTTCGCGATGAGAACACAGGAACCAATGAGTTTCGTAAACTGGTCGAGGAGATCGGCATCCTTATGGGATATGAGGCACTCAGAGACCTTCCGACCGAGCTTGTTGAAGTGACTACACCGCTTGAAACATGCATGACGCCCATGATCTCAGGCAAGAAGCTGGCCATCATTCCGGTCCTCCGTGCGGGACTTGGTTTTGTCAACAGTATCCTTACACTTGTGCCTTCCGCTAAAGTGGGGCATATCGGTCTTTATCGTGACCCGGAGACACATGCTCCGCACGAGTATTACTGCAAGCTCCCCGAGAATATCGAAGAGCGTATTGCTATCGTAGTTGACCCGATGCTTGCAACGGGCGGTTCTGCCTGCGCAGCAGTGGATTTTATCAAGCAGAAGGGCGGAAAGAATATCAAATTCATGTGTCTTATCGCTGCTCCTGAAGGTCTTGAAAAGCTTCATAAGGAGCATCCGGATGTTCAGATCTATGTCGGCCATCTCGACAGATGCCTGAACGAGAACGCATACATCTGCCCGGGCCTTGGCGATGCGGGCGACCGTATTTTCGGAACAAAATAAATATCAGTGAGTAAATGGGGACGTATCTTTTTGACTCATTTTTTCAAAGACAGTGGTCTTGGAAGACAGGGGACGGTTCTCTGTCTTTATAATGAGTCAAAAAGAAACGTCCCCATTTACTCATTTTTAGTGCTTGACATATGCTTTTTAATGTGTTAATTTACATTAGAACGCTGCCGAAGACAGCAGGTACCGTGAGGTGTAAGTGCGGTGAGCACGCCTGCCGAGGACGAGTATACTCAGGAATTATGAGGTCTTACTGTCGTGCAGTAAGCCCTTTTTTTATTTTCTATATCACTCCCGTGCGGCGGTAATCAAAATCTATAAGGAGGTGTACCATTTTCATGGCAAAGGTAGAACTGAAACAACCGATCGTAGATGAAATCGCCGGCGTCGTTGAAGGCGCGCAGGCCGTAGTGCTTGTTAACTACAGTGGCCTTACTGTTGACCAGGATACTGCGTTCCGTAAGGAAATGAGAGAATCCGGCATCGTGTACAAGGTCTACAAAAACACAATGATGCATCGTGCTTTTGCAGGGACAGAGTTTGAGAAGCTGGCTGAGCATCTTAACGGTACCAACGCTCTGGCGGTATCTAAAGATGATGCAACTGCTCCGGCAAGAGTCATTGCAAAATATGCAAAGCAGTTCAACAAGCTTGAGATGATCGCAGGTGTCATCGAAGGCAACTACAATGATGCGAACGGAATGAAGGCTCTCTCCGAGATCCCGTCGAGAGATGTTCTTCTTGGAAGACTGTTTGGCAGCATGCAGTCCCCGATCGCAAATCTGGCTCGTGTTCTCAACCAGATCGCCGAGAAAGACGGCGAGGCTGCTCCGGCAGAAGAAACTGCTACCGCAGCAGAATAATAGTATATATCTGTTCTGCACCTGAACAGATATGTGCAAAAATCCATGCAGATCGCTTTTGGCGATTGGATTTTTGCTTGCTGAATCATGTTCATACGGGCTCACCGGCAAGTGCTTCGGCCTGTTTTGAACGGTTTCATTCGTACGATGTTAGATATTGTACATTTCTTATTTTAAAAAATAATTATGGAGGAAAATATCATGGCAAAATTGACTACTGAAGAATTTATCGCAGCGATCAAAGAGCTTTCCGTATTAGAGCTGAACGAGCTGGTTAAGGCTTGTGAGGAAGAGTTTGGCGTTTCCGCAGCAGCAGGTGTTGTTGTTGCAGCAGCAGGCCCGGCTGAGGCAGCTGAGGAGAAGGATGAGTTTGATGTTGAGCTTACCGAGATCGGCCCGAACAAGGTTAAGGTTATCAAGGTTGTTCGTGAAGTTACCGGACTTGGCCTGAAAGAGGCTAAGGCTCTCGTTGATGGCGCTCCGAGCAAGGTTAAAGAAGCTGTTTCCAAGGCTGAGGCTGAGGATCTTAAGGCTAAACTTGAGGCTGAAGGCGCTAAGGTTACCCTTAAATAATGTAACTGACAGCCCGCGGAGCGGGATATCAGTTACCGGCAAGAAGCGTAGCGGATTGCCGGTTTCCTTTGACTATAAAAAATTTCGCCGGCCCTTTGGGCCGGCTCTTTTTTGATTTTTTTGTTGGTTTTCCCACCGCAACAGAAAAAGGTCCACATCCTGCCCCACTCTGCCGCTGCGCCGGGGTATATCAGGCTGTGAACAGGTGCCTGCTGATCCTCAGAGCCAATCCGCCAAGAAGAACTAGGGCCGCCGCTCAGGAGAGCCTTCGCGGCTAAGTT
>CADCPK010000103.1 GCA_902803215.1 uncultured Lachnospiraceae bacterium | reverse complement strand
GCGGGTGGCTTCGCAGGTGAGAAAGCCCGACTGATTGAGCGTAGCGGAGGAGACCTCGTCCCCGGGCTGCTTGTCGACGGGGATGCTCTCGCCGGTCAGGGCGGATTCGTTCACCGCACCGGTGCCGGAGATGACCCGTCCGTCCACCGGAATATTTTCGCCCGGACGAACGACAAATACGTCGCCTTTATTGACCTGATCGATGGGGACTGTCACTTCTTTACCGTCTCTGAGCAGGGTAGCTGTCTTTGGCGCCAGTTTCATCAGGCTTTTCAGTGCGTTGGTCGTTTTTCCCTTGGAATAAGCCTCGAGCATTTTTCCCACCGTGATCAGCGTGAGGATCATAGCAGCGGACTCGAAGTAGAATTCCATCATGTAGGCCGAGACGGCCTCGGTATTTCCGTCCACCTGTGCGCGGGTCATGGCAAAAAGCATGCAGGTGGAGTAGCCGAATGCGGCGGAAGAGCCAAGCGCGATGAGCGTATCCATGTTCGGCGCGCCGTGGAAAAGGCTTTTGTAGCCGCTGATAAAAAACTTCTGATTGATCACCATGACGATGCCGGCGAGCAGCAGCTGGATAAGCCCCATGGCGATGTGGTTATCGTGGAAGAAAGCGGGCAGCGGCAAGCCGAACATCATGTGTCCCATGGAGAAATACATGAGTACGAGGAGAAAGCCCAGGGATGTGAGGAGGCGCTTTTTAAGCCTGGGCGTTTCGTGGTCTTTTAAGGCTTCTTCCTGCTCGGCAAGTGAGGCTGACGCTGAGTTGGCAGCTTTTGACGCGCCTTTTTGTGAGGCGCCGTAGCCCGCGTCTGTGACGGCGCGGATGATGGCATCGGGGGAGGCTGTTCCCTCGACGCCCATTGAGTTGGTAAGTAGACTTACGCTGCATGAAGTTACGCCCGGCACTTTGGAGACCGCCTTCTCCACGCGAGCCTGGCAGGCAGCGCAGCTCATTCCGGTTACGGTATATTGTTCCATTAAGACAATGTCCTTTCTATTTCATCAGCTTCTGCAGCGTTTTTACGAGCTCATCCAGCTTCTCGTTGTTCCCGTTCCGCACATCCTCGGCCACACAGCTTTTGATGTGCTCGCCCAGCAGCTCTTTGGAAAAACTGTTCAGCGCGCTGCCTGCGGCGGAAGCCTGGGTGATGATGTCGATGCAGTAGGCATCTTTTTCGACCATACCGCGGATACCTCGAATCTGTCCTTCGATGCGGTTGAGGCGGGAGATCAGGGCTTTTTTGTCTTCTTCACTTCGGATTTTTACGTGAGACGCGCAGCAGGATTCGGGCGCGTTTGTTTCGTTATTCATATCAGATTCCTCCCAAAAGACATACCCCACAGGGGTATCTACGAGGCTATAATATACCCACGGGGGGTATTCGTCAAGGAAAAAACACAGGGGGACGGTCCTTTCGTGCGCGGTATGAGTCACGGGGACAGGTTCCTAGACTCATACCGCGCACAAAAGGACCGTCCCCCCTGTGTTTCCCTTCATTTTGTTTTGTTCACGATATCCGCCCAAGCTTCGTCGTCGATCTCCTCATCTTTATAGAGCTTTCGTTTATCTTCCTCTGTAATCTTGCGTATAACCTTGCAGGGATTCCCTGCCGCAATGCACCGGTCAGGAATGTCTTTTGTGACGACGCTCCCTGCGCCGATCACGACATCATTTCCGATATGAACGCCCGGAAGGATCACGGAGTTCCCTCCGATCCAGACGTTATCCCCGATCACGATCTCCTTGCCATATTCGTACGCGGTGTTTCGTGTCGAGGGATAGACGGGGTGGCCGGCGGTATAGATAGCCACGTTCGGTGCCATCTGGCAGTAGTCTCCGATGATCACATCTGCAACGTCGATGATCGTACAGTTATAGTTGGCAAAAAAATACTTCCCGACTTTGATGTGTGAGCCATAATCGCAGTAGAAGGGCGGATTGATAAATGCATTGTCCGACTTTCCTAAGAGCTCTTTTACGACCTCAGCAATTCCTGCAAAATCGCTCCTGTCCATAAAATTCAGTTTTTGCAGGATTTGTCTGCATTTCTTTTGTTCTTCCATGATAGAGTCATCTGAGATGTATGCCAGGCCTTTGTCTCGGCGTTCGATATTGTTCATTTCTTTCTCCTTGTATGTAGTGGTTTGTGATTCTTTTTTATGATAGTAAATGAACAATGAAAATAAATCAATACCTTTGGGGTAAGTCACAGGGACAGGTTCCGTGACTCACTGTCCCCCTGTTTCACAAAAAAACGTCCGGCATGCAGGAAAGATATTGTCCTTTCCGTACTGCCGGACGGTGTTAAAATCTATTCTGTTTTCATACATATTGCTATGGCCCTCCTTTTCAGGTTCATAGGGGGTCTACAGTTTCTCTTCTGCTTTCCTGTTTTCAATACCTCCACCGGCGCTCGGCTCAGCAGAAATACCTAATAGCTTTTGTTGCAGAAATCCTGCACGATTTATATCTTATCTTTTATTATAAACACAACTGCTGCTGTTTTGTTCCGCAGGTATGTTGTGATGTTAAGGATTTTTTTTTATTATATATATAAACACAGCATTTAAAGTGTTCTCACGAAGCGCTGTGGTAATTTGTTTTACACTTCTTTATACGCAGTATCAAACATGAATCCACGAATTATTATTTTGTCCGGAGCGCACTTGGGGACTCGCGGAAAAAAGTCAAAATATAGAGCACTTCATCCCCAAGTACTCAAAAATGAGTCAAAAAAATACGTCCCCAAGTACTCAAGTACTCAAAGACAGAGAACCGTCCCCTGTCTTTTTAGAACGAGGAACCGTCCCCCGTTCCCAAAAAATCCTTGACAATTCTCACCATTGTGACTATAATTCAGATTCATAAAGACAAAGGCGTCTTGGATTCGTTATCCAAGGCGCCTTTGTCTTTATATAGAAAAAAGAACGGAGGTGTGTGCCATGTGCTCGATATTGGGTTTTTGCGGTAAAGACGGAGATTTTAATGACATCAATAATGCACTCCGCAAAACACATTCACGTGGACCGGATGCATCAAGGATCGTATGGACAGGCAGCGGATGGCTCGGGTTTAACCGGCTATCCATTATGGGATTGACAGAAGAAGGAATGCAGCCGTTTGCATACGGTAATCACTCCTCCTGTTCTTTTTCTAATATGAAGATATCGGAGAATCAGTATCAGGCTCCCCCGGAAAGTGAACTCCTCCTGGTATGCAACGGAGAAATCTACGGATTCCGCTCACTCAAAGAAGAACTGATCCAAAAAGGATATCATTTCCTTAGTGATTCGGACTGCGAGATCCTGCCGGCCCTCTACCGTGAATGCGGGACAGAAATGTTTAAAATGCTGGATGCGGAATATGCCCTGATCCTGTATGACATTGCCGAAGACACCTACATTGCGGCAAGGGATCCGATCGGAATAAGACCTCTCTACTATGGCGTCAGGGAAGACGGAACATATGTATTCGCATCGGAGCCTAAAGGTCTGACAGAGCTGGTCGACAAGATCATGCCGTTTCCCCCGGGGCACTATTTTAAGGACGGAGAGTTTATCGAATACCGCGACATGTCGAAGGTAGAAGCCTACCACAGCGATTCACCCGAAAAAACGGACGAAATGATTCACGATCTGCTGATCGAGGGAGTGAAAAAACGTCTCGATTCGGACGCCCCCGTGGGATTCCTGCTCTCGGGTGGTCTGGATTCCTCTCTGGTGTGCGGAATCGCGGCAAGCCTCTCGGACAAGCCATTAAAAACCTGGGCGATCGGCATGGATACGGATGCGATCGACCTCAAATACGCCAGAGAGGTGGCCGACTATATCCACTCGGATCACCACGAAGTCATCATCAGCAAACAGGACGTGATCGACGCCCTGGAGCCGGTGATCGCGGCGCTCGGCACCTACGATATCACGACGATTCGCGCATCCATAGGAATGTATCTGGTGTGCAAGGCAATCCACGAGGATTCCGATGTCCGCGTCATTCTGACCGGCGAGATATCGGACGAGATCTTCGGATACAAATATACCGACTTCGCGCCGAATGCAGAGGAATTCCAAAAAGAAGCTGAAAAGCGGATCAGAGAGCTCCACATGTACGATGTGCTGCGGGCGGACCGCTGCATAAGCGTCCACTCACTGGAGGCAAGGGTGCCTTTCGGAGATCTGGATTTTGTGGACTACTGTATGGCGATCGATCCCGGGAGAAAGATGAATAGATACGGAAAAGGCAAATATCTGCTGCGGCATGCTTTCGAGAAGGACAAACTGATCCCCGAAAGCATCCTGTGGAGAGAAAAAGCAGCCTTCTCCGACGCGGTGGGACATTCATTGAAGGATGACCTGGCTGAATATGCCGAAGCCGCTTATACAGATGAAGAATACGAAGCCGGTATTCAAAAATATAAACACGCTGTACCGTTTACAAAAGAGTCGCTGCTTTACAGGGATATATTTGAAAAATATTACCCCGGTCAGTCGGAGATGGTAGTGGATTTCTGGATGCCAAACCGAAACTGGGAAGGCTGCAATGTGACCGATCCTTCGGCGAGAGTGCTGGCAAATTATGGTGACAGCGGAAAGTAAGAGAGACAATGGCGTCTTGGTTCTGAATTAGAAGAACCGGGGCGCCTTTCGCTTTTTTTGAACCAAGAGCTGCCGAAGGGTGGCCGAGGTACATGAGCAAGCAGCGGAGTGGATCGCGAATGTCCGCTTCACGCAAAAAGGACAGAAAGGAGAACCCCCATGAAAAAAGAAACCGTACCGGAACTGTTCGGATCGATGGTATTTGACGACAGAGAGATGAGAGCAAGGCTCTCCGCAAAAGTATACCGCTCGCTGAGAAAGACGATCGACGAAAACGCCCGCCTCGAAGAATACGTGGCCGAGGCCGTCGCCACCGAGATGCGCGACTGGGCTGTAGAGCACGGCGCAACACACTTTACCCATTGGTTCCAGCCCCTCACAGGCGTGACGGCAGAGAAGCACGACAGCTTTATCTCCCCCTCACCGGACGGCGGCGTGATCATGGAGTTCTCGGGAAAAGAATTGATCAAAGGCGAGCCCGATGCTTCCTCTTTCCCCTCAGGCGGCCTCCGCGCAACCTTCGAAGCCAGAGGCTACACCGCATGGGACCCGACATCCTACGCATTTATTAAGGACCACACCCTCTGCATCCCGACCGCCTTCTGCTCGTACTCGGGAGACGCGCTGGACAAGAAAACACCGCTGCTCCGTTCCATGCAGGCGCTGGACAGACAGGCCCGCAGGATCCTGAAGCTGTTCGGAAAAGAAGTCAAATATGTACGCACGAGTGTCGGACCCGAGCAGGAATATTTCCTCATCGATCAGTCAGTGTTTGAACAGAGACCGGATCTGATCTATACGGGAAGAACCCTTTTTGGCGCAATGCCGCCGAAAGGCCAGGAGCTGGATGACCATTATTTCGGAGCGATCAAGCCGAGAGTCTCCGCCTTCATGGAGGACCTGAACAACGAGCTCTGGAAACTGGGCATTCTGGCAAAGACAGAACACAACGAAGTGGCTCCGGCACAGCACGAGCTTGCCCCGATCTATTCCTCGACGAATGTGGCTACAGATACCAACCAGCTTACGATGGAGATCATGCAGAAGGTGGCGCGAAAACATGGGATGGCCTGCCTGCTTCATGAAAAACCGTTTGCCGGAGTGAATGGCTCAGGAAAACACAACAACTGGTCGATGGCAACCGACACGGGAGTCAACCTTCTGGCACCGGGCGAGACGCCTTACGAAAACGCCCAGTTCCTGCTTTTCCTCTGTGCTGTCATCCAGGCAGTGGACGACTATCAGGATCTCCTTCGTCTTTCCGTAGCGACAGCAGGAAACGACCATCGTCTCGGCGCTAACGAGGCACCGCCCGCAATTATCTCCGTATTCCTGGGAGATGAACTGACCGCGATACTCGAATCCATCAAGAATGACACCGCTTACGAAGGTACAGAGAAAGTAGTGATGAAACTCGGCGTACATTCGCTTCCCCGTTTCTCGAGAGATACGACAGACCGCAACCGTACATCACCTTTTGCCTTTACCGGAAACAAGTTTGAGTTCCGCTCCCTCGGTTCTTCTAACAGCATAGCGTGCTGCAATATGATGCTGAATGCCGCCGTGGCCGAGAGCCTCAAACAGTACGCGGATAAGCTCGAAAAAGCCGAGGACTTTGAGGGCGAGCTGCACGAGCTCATCAAAGAGACCATCAAGCAGCACGAGAGGATCCTGTTCAACGGAAACGGTTACGGCGAAGAATGGGTCAAAGAAGCGACAGAGGTGCGAGGCCTCTCCAACCTGAAGACCACGGCGGACGCCATGCCGCACCTTCTTGACAAAAAGAACATGGACATGCTGATTTCGCATAAGGTTTTCACGGAAACCGAGCTGCATTCCCGCTGCGAGATCATGCTGGAAAACTACTGCAAGACCGTAAACATCGAAGGCCACACGATGGTCGACATGGTGAGAAAGAACTACCTGCCGGCGATCGAGGGATATCTGTACAGCCTGGCTAAGTCTACGTCGCTGATGAAATCGGTGAGCAAATATGTGAAGTGCAACTACGAGATCTCCACGATGGAAAGACTTTCGGAACTGACAGATTATATCCTGGAGAAGACGGAGGCCCTGGAAGGTGCACTGAAAGATCTCAAAGAGTACGAGGATATCATCCGTACTTCAGAAGCTGTGAGGGACGATGTGCTGCCGAAGATGGACGAGCTCAGAAAATATGTGGATGAGGCGGAGATGCTGACATCCGAGAAGTGCTGGCCGTTCCCGAGCTATGGCAAGCTGCTGTTCTCGGTATATTGATCGTAGAAGCCGTAGGCAGAAAGCATAGATACCTGTATAAACGGACATCGAGCATCCCGGCTGCCCGGTGTAGCCGGGTGAGTGAACGAGTTGGAGGAGGTTCAGGATGAATTTTGACAGAAAGCTGATCCTGGAAGACGGCAGCGAATTTTATGGCATGGGATTCGGAGAGAAAAAGGACACGGTGTGCGAGATCGTCTTCAATACTTCTATGGCCGGCTACCAGGAGATCCTTTCTGATCCCTCCTACACAGATCAGGCCGTCGTGATGTCCTACCCGCTGATCGGGAATTACGGGATAGCGGCGGAGGATTTCGAAAGCAGAAGAATATCCCCGGCGGCGCTGATCGTGCGGGATCTGTGCGAAAATCCCTCCAACTTTCGCTCCACCTGTTCAGTGGAGGAACTTCTGGAGGAAAACCACATCCCCGGTCTGTGTGAGATAGATACAAGAAAGCTGGTGCGGCGCATCCGTGACAAAGGAACGGGAAGGGGGCTGATCACGGATGCCGCCCTGCCTCTCGAGGAAGGTCTTCGGATCATCCAAAACACACAAGTGCCGCACGATGCCGTGAAGCGCTGTAGCAGCAAAAAAATATGGTACAGCCGCACATCGAACCCTCGTTTTCAGGTGGCAGTCATCGACTGCGGGATGAAGTCGAACATCGTGCGCATGCTGAATCGGAATCGCTGCAACGTGACGATCGTACCGTATGATGCCCGAAGCGAAGAGATCCTCGCGCTCGCTCCCGATGGGGTACTGGTGTCGAATGGTCCGGGAGATCCGGTGGATGTTCCGGAAGTTATCGAGACACTGCGGGGACTCAGAGGAAAATGTCCCATATTTGGGATATGCCTGGGGCACCAGTTGCTGGCGCTGTCCTGTGGAGCAAAGACGTACAAGCTTCATTTCGGGCACCGCGGCGGAAACCATCCGGTGAAGGATCTTCGCACCGGAAAGATCGAAGTGACGAGCCAGAATCACAGCTACGCGGTGGACGAGAACAGCCTGGAAGGAACCGGACTTACAGTCTCGCACATCAATCTGCTCGATTCCACCGTGGAAGGGCTGTACAGCGAGAAAGAAAGACTGTTGTCGGTGCAGTTTCATCCCGAGAGCGCGCCGGGGCCGCAGGACAGCACTCATCTGTTTGCAGAATTTACAGAGTTAATGGAAAAGGAACGTGAGGTCAGAAAATGCCAAAGCGGACAGACATCAGAAGGATACTGGTCATAGGCTCCGGCCCGATCGTCATCGGGCAGGCAGCGGAATTTGACTATGCAGGGACACAGGCCTGTCTCGCCCTGAAGGAAGAGGGATACGAGGTGATCCTGGCCAACTCCAACCCGGCTACGATCATGACAGACCATTCCATCGCCGACAAGGTATACATGGAGCCCCTGACAACGGAATACATGGCGCGGATCTGCCGTTATGAAAGGCCGGATGCTATCATACCGGGGATCGGCGGACAGACCGGATTGAACCTGTCGCTTGCGCTGTATGACAAGGGCGTTTTAGACGAATGCGAGATCGAACTTCTGGGAACCGACGCGGCAAGCATCCGCAGGGCAGAGGACAGGGAACAGTTCAAGGAGCTGTGCGAAGAGTTGGGCGAACCGGTCGTACCTTCCGAGATCACTTTCAGCATAGAGGACGGTCTGGAGGCGGCAAAACGGATCGGCTACCCGGTGATATTGAGACCTGCCTTCACCCTCGGAGGTACAGGCGGCGGATTTGCCTCGAACGAGGAAGAGATGCGTGAGCGGATGAAACACGCGCTTTCTCTCTCGCCGGTGCATCAGGTGCTGGTGGAGAAGAGCATCAGGGGATTTAAAGAGATCGAGTACGAGGTGATCAGGGACGCAAACGACACCGTCATTACGGTCTGCAACATGGAAAACCTGGATCCTGTAGGCATACATACCGGCGATTCGATCGTCGTGGCGCCAAGCCAGACACTCACAAACAAAGAATATCATATGCTTCGGGACAGTGCGGTGAGGATCATCCGGGCCCTTCAGGTAAAGGGAGGATGCAACGTTCAGTTTGCGCTGGATCCGGAGTCTTTTGCGTACTATGTGATAGAGGTGAATCCCCGTGTATCGCGGTCATCCGCGCTGGCATCCAAGGCGACCGGATACCCGATCGCGAGAGTTTCGGCAAAGATCGCCGTGGGGATGGATCTGGACGAGATTCAGCTTGCCAATACGCCCGCGTGCTTCGAGCCGGCCCTCGACTATGTGGTGACGAAGATGCCGCGCTTCCCGTTCGACAAGTTTACGCTGGCGTCCAACGTGCTTTCCACACAGATGAAGGCCACGGGCGAGACCATGAGCGTGGGCAGGACGTTCGAGGAGAGCCTGCTGAAGGCCATACGTTCTCTGGAGGATGGAAAGAATCATATTCATCTGGCAAAATTTGATGTGAAGGCACTTTCGGATAAGCCGGAGCCGGAAAACCGGAAGGAAGCCATACAAAAACTACTGACATATATCGAAGAGGGGACGGACGACCGTATTTACGCGATCTCGGAGCTTTTGTGGCTGGGCGTGGATCCCCAGGTGATCTATACGAGGACTGCGATCGACATGTTCTTTCTGGACAAGATCAGTAAGATTGTTTCGTTTGAGAAAAAACTGGAGGAAGCTGCCGCGTATCGATCCGCGGATTCAGCTTTGAGCGATATAGAGGTAGTTGAATGTCGTTCTGTGGATATGTCTTTGATCGAAAGAGAACTGCTGTGTGAAGCCAAGCGCATGGGATTTTCGGACTCGTATATCGCCGAGCTGACCGGCTGCGAGGAGGAAGAGATCAGGCTTCTGAGAGCCCGATATAAAATCGCGCCGGTCTATAAGATGATCGACACCTGCGCCGGCGAGTTTGACAGCTACGTGCCGTATTTTTACTCCACATACGAGGAGGAGAACGAGTCCGTTATTTTGGACAGGAAGAAGATCATCGTGCTGGGCTCGGGTCCGATCAGGATCGGTCAGGGCGTGGAGTTCGACTATTCCACCGTCCATGCGGTGAGGACCATACAGGAACTGGGATATGAGGCGATCGTGATCAACAATAACCCGGAGACCGTATCCACCGATTATACGACGGCGGACAAGCTGTATTTTGAACCGTTGACCGTCGAGGACATTATGAACATCGTGGATCTGGAAAAGCCGCTGGGCGTCATCACATCGCTGGGCGGGCAGACCGCCGTGAATCTGACCGAGCCGCTGCATCAAAGGGGCGTGCGCATCATCGGTACTTCTTCGCAGGCAGTATTTGCGGCGGAGGACAGAGACGCCTTTGAACGGATCCTGGATGAGGAAAAGATACCCCGTCCGAGAGGAGCGGCGGTAACGGATATTGAAGAAGGGCTGCGCGAGGCGGAGATGATCGGCTATCCGGTTCTGGTACGCCCGAGCTTTGTGCTGGGCGGGAGAGCGATGGAGATCGCCGCGAACGAAAAGTTGCTTTCTTCCTATCTGAAGCAGGCAGTGGATCTGGATACGCAGAGGCCGGTGCTGGTGGATAAATACATCACGGGCAAGGAAGTGGAAGTGGATGCGGTCTGCGACGGGACAGACGTGTTCCTGCCGGGGATCATGGAGCTGGTCGAGAGGACCGGGGTGCATTCGGGCGACAGCATGAGTGTGTATCCGCCGTTCTCCATCTCGTCAGCAGTGAAAGAGAAAATATGTGAATATACGCAAAAACTCGGGCGGGGCATCGGCATCGTCGGGCTGTACAATATTCAGTTCATCGTAGATAAAGAGGACAATGTTTACATCATAGAAGTGAACCCGCGGGCTTCCAGAAGCGTGCCGTTCCTGTCGAAGTCCACCGGCATTTCCCTTGTAGATATTGCGGTGAAAGCGATGCTCGGTATAAGTCTCAGGGAGCAGGGGTATGCAGGTGCGCACTCTCCCCGGAAGGATTATTGGTATGTCAAAGCCCCGGCGTTTTCGTTTGAAAAGCTGAATGGAATGGATGCGTTTTTATCTCCGGAGATGAAATCTACAGGGGAAGCCATCGGGTATGACAGGAGTCTGAAGAGAGCTCTGTACAAAGCGCTCCAGGCTTCGGGGATACGAATGAAAGAGTACGGGACGGTGATCGTTACCCTCGCGGATGAGGATAAAGAAGAGGCGCTTCCGCTGGTAAGAAGATTTTACGAGCTGGGCTTTAATATCGAAGCGACCGTGGGGACCGGGGAGTTTCTGAAAAAACATGGCATTCGTACAAGGATTCGTGGGAAGCTCAGTGAAGGGAGCGAGGAGATCCTGGATTCCATCAGGGCAGGGTATGTAAGTTACATCCTCAACACCAGGGCGATCTATTCCGGGGTGCATTACATTGACGGGGTGCAGATCAGACGATGCGCAATCATGAACGGGGTTACGATGTTCACTTCGCTGGACACCGTACGGATCCTGCTGGACGTTCTGGAGGATATCATCCCCGGAATCGCAAATATATAGACGGAGGCATAAGTATGAATGATCGGTTTGAAAAGATAGCGAAAGAAGGACTGTATGATCCGTCTTTTGAGCACGATAACTGCGGGATCGGCGCGATCATCGATGTGGAAGGAAGGCGGAGCCATCAGCTGGTGTGCGACGCGCTTTCCATCGTGGAAAATCTGGAGCACAGGGCAGGGAAGGATGCGGAAGGTAAGACCGGAGACGGTGTCGGCATCCTCACACAGATTCCACATAGGTTTTTTGTGAGAATAATGAAAGAAGAAGGAGTGGAACTTCCCGGCGAGCGACAGTACGGTGTCGGCATGTTCTTCTTCCCGCAGAACGACCTGGATATGCGGCAGGCAAAATCGATGTTTGAGGTGATCACCAAAAAGGCCGGAATTGCTGTCCTGGGATGGCGGAAGGTTTCTTCAGATCCCGCAGTGCTTGGCGCCCGGGCGAAGGAGTGTATGCCGAATATATATCAGGTCTTTGTGAGCAGACCTGAGGATGCGGAGAAGGATATCGACTTTGACCGTAAGCTCTACATCATCAGGCGCGAATTTGAGCAGAGCAACGTCAACACCTACGTGCCATCCTTCTCCTGCAGGACCATCGTATACAAAGGAATGTTCCTGGTAGGACAGCTGCGGACTTTCTTCACGGACCTGATGGACCCGGACTATGAATCGGCCCTGGCGATCGTTCACTCCAGATTTTCGACCAACACGATGCCCAGCTGGAACAGGGCACATCCGAACAGGCTGATCGTTCACAACGGAGAGATAAATACGATCAAAGGCAATGCGGACAAGATGCTGGCCCGAGAAGAGACTATGCATACCGGCGCTTTCTCCGAGGAAGATATGACCAGAGTGCTGCCGGTGATCTCGCAGAGCGGGTCCGACTCCGCCATGCTGGACAACACGCTGGAATTTCTGATGATGAGCGGGATGGACCTCCCGCTTGCCGCGATGATCCTGATCCCGGAACCCTGGGCACACAACGAGACCCTGTCCCGGGAGGAGAGGGACTTTTATCAGTATTATGCCACGATGATGGAGCCGTGGGACGGGCCGGCATCGATCGTCTTTTCGGATGGGGATGTGATGGGGGCTATTCTGGACCGAAACGGCCTCAGGCCCTCCAGGTATGTCGTGATGGACGACGGCAGGCTCATCCTGGCTTCCGAGACAGGTGTTCTGGAGCTCGATGAGAGTCATGTTTTAAAGAAAGAGAGACTGCATCCCGGAAAGATGCTGCTGGTGGATACAAAGCAGAAGAGAATTCTGAGCGATGAGGAGATCAAGGATAATTACGCGAAGGCTGTGCCTTTTGGAGAGTGGCTGGACAGCCATCTGCTTCAGCTTTCGGACCTTCGGGTGCCAAATAAGAAGGTGCCGGAGTTGTCTGCCGAGATGAGAAAGAAGCTGCAGACGGCTTTTGGTTATACCTGGGAGAATTACCATGATGGTATTCTCACCATGGCTTTAAACGGGACCGAACAGATCGGGTCCATGGGTGTGGATACGCCCATCGCGGCGCTCTCGGATATTTATCAGCCGCTGTTTTACTATTTCAAGCAGCTGTTTGCCCAGGTGACCAACCCACCGATCGACGCGCAGCGCGAAGAGATCGTGACATCCCGAACAGTTTACGTAGGGAAGAACGGAAATCTGCTGGAACAGAAGCCCGAAAACTGTCATGTACTGAAGATCAACAATCCTATTCTCACCGACCTGGATCTGCTGAAGATAGAGAACATGAAGCAGGAAGGATTCCGCGTGGCGAAGGTTTCCACTCTGTTCTATAAAAGCACCCCGATAAAGCGAGTGCTGCAGCATCTGTTTGTGGAGGTCGATAAAGCGTACCGCCAGGGAGCGAATATCCTGATCCTTTCGGACCGCGGGGTGGACGAAAACCATGTGGCCCTTCCTTCTCTGCTCGCGGTCGCCTCGGTACACAAACATCTGGTAGATACCAGAAAATGTACGGCCATGTCCCTTATTCTGGAGTCCGGAGAACCCAGGGAGGTGCATCATTTTGCGACGCTGCTGGGCTACGGGGCTTCGGCGGTCAATCCGTACCTGGCGCATGCGACCATCGCTGAGCTGGTTTCGGAGGAACTGCTGGACAAAGATTATTATGCGGCGGTCGAGGATTACGACAGGGCGATACTGTACGGCATCGTGAAGATCGCTTCGAAGATGGGGATTTCTACGATACAGTCGTATCAGGGCAGCAAGATCTTTGAAGCTATAGGTATTTCGAATGATGTGATCGACACGTACTTTACAGACACGGTCAGCCGTGTAGGAGGGATCACGCTCGAGGATATCGGCAAAGCCTGCGACCTGCAGCACAGCCGCGCCTTCGACCCGCTGGGGCTGCCCGTCAACCCGGAGCTTGCTTCCATAGGCAGACATAAGGCCAGGAGTCAGGGAGAACATCACAGGTACAACCCGCAGACGATCCATATGCTGCAGGCGGCCGTGCGTGAAGGAAACTACGAAAAATATAAAGAATATACAAAGATGATCGATTCGGAAAACAGCGGATATCTGCGGAGCCTGATCGATTTTCGCTGTCCCGAAAAAGGGATAGATATCTCTGAAGTGGAGAGCGAGGAGTCGATCGTACGGAGATTCAAAACCGGGGCAATGTCCTACGGTTCCATTTCGGAGGAGGCGCATCAGACGCTGGCGATCGCGATGAACCGGCTGCACGGTAAATCGAACAGCGGTGAGGGCGGCGAGAGTGAGGAACGGCTTCTTACCGCAGGGACGGAACATGACAGAAGCTCGGCCATCAAGCAGGTGGCGAGCGGCAGGTTCGGTGTGACAAGCCGTTATCTGGTGAGCGCATCCGAGATACAGATCAAGATGGCACAGGGGGCAAAGCCGGGCGAAGGTGGGCATCTTCCCGGCAAAAAGGTGTATCCCTGGATCGCGAAGACCAGGCATTCCACACCCGGAGTGAGCCTGATCTCACCGCCGCCGCACCATGACATATATTCGATCGAAGATCTGGCGCAGCTGATCTATGACCTGAAGAACGCTAACAAAAATGCGCGGATTTCGGTTAAGCTGGTGTCCGAGGCGGGAGTCGGGACGGTGGCAGCAGGCGTTGCCAAGGCCGGGGCGTCCGTCATACTGGTCTCAGGCTACGATGGGGGAACAGGAGCCGCTCCGCTCTCTTCTATCCATAATGCCGGACTGCCATGGGAGCTTGGCCTTGCCGAGACACATCAGACGCTGGTGGCAAACGGCCTGCGGAACAAAGTGGTCATCGAGACGGACGGAAAACTGATGAGCGGAAGAGACGTGGCGATCGCGGCCATTCTCGGGGCCGAGGAATTCGGTTTTGCCACAGCGCCGCTGATCACGATGGGCTGTGTGATGATGCGTGTGTGCCAGTCCGACACGTGTCCGATGGGCGTGGCCACACAGAATCCGGAATTGCGGAAAAGATTCTCGGGCAAGCCGGAATATGTGGAAAACTTTATGCTTTTCACCGCAAGACAG
>CADCPK010000102.1 GCA_902803215.1 uncultured Lachnospiraceae bacterium | reverse complement strand
CTTTTGGGAGGGCGTTTGCCTGGATCCGGGTGGCCAGGGACAGTTCGGCGGATATTCGTTCTTTTTCCAGAGCCAGTGCGTGTCTCTCGCGAATTTCCTGTGCATAGTGTACGGCCATAGACAGGATATAGAGGATGATCAGGCCCATCAGCATCCAGAGGGGATGCAGGATATAGCCGATTCTGTATATCACATACTCTGCGAGGGCGGTTGCTGCGATCAGGCCGAGGGCGCACAGCGCGCCGTGCACCGTTCTCATGCGGATGAACAGGAGCATGGCTGCGCAAAGTACTATGAACAGGAGCAGCAGCTGAACGCGGCCTGAGACTTCTGTCTTGCACCTGCCTTCCATGAGGTTTTGGATGACATTTGCCTGATACTCCACGCCGAACATCTGGACGCTTTTATCTATTGTGGTGAAGTAGGCGTCCTGCATGCCTGCGGCGTACATTCCGATCAGGACGATCTTTCCGTCGTAGTATTCGGGTGGAACTTCGCCTTTTAACAGTTTTGCGATGGATATTCCGTCATAATAGTCTCCGGATTTTCCGGTGTAAGAGACGTAGTACTGGCCGGTGCTGCCGGTTTTGGGGAGCTTCAGTTCTTTGCCCTGTTTTTCCAGATAGATCCTTGCGGTCTGTGCCGCCATCGAATAAACTTTTTGGCCTTCGGGTTCCACGTACAGTATGGCGTGTCTCAGCACGCCGTCCCTGTCGGTCATGGCGTTGATGTGGCCCTGCTCTGTGACATCTGCAAGTTCTTTATAGGGCTGTTCGTATGCCAGGATCGCGTCCGTGCTTACCGATACGGCGTGACCGTCCTTCCAGATAATGCTTTGGCCGTAATCGGCCAGCGATGCCACGACCACGCTGCCGAGTGAGGATGCGGCTTCGGAGAGCCGTTGGTCGGCGGAGTCGGATGAGCGGCCAGTGTAGAGAACGTCAATCGCGGTGACAGCAGGTCTTTTTTGGGGATCGGAGGCCAGTTTTTCCAGCACCGAGGCCATGATGTTTCTGTCCCAGGTGTTGTATGGGCCCAACAGGTCGAAGGCTTCGTCGTCGATTCCGAGGATGACGATGTCTTTCGAGACTGCGCCTCTGTGCTGATAGAGGCTGTCCTGCATCCATTTGTCCACTCGATTGAGAAAGCCGGCGCCGCAGAGTATCGTCACGGCCAGGGCAGCCAAAACACATAGCAGATACCTTGCTGCTTTCCGGTGCGGTCCGCTTCCCGATAATATATTTCTCATTTGTTTTCCTCATATTCTGATACAAGCCACACCTGTTCCCGGTGTGGCTTGTATCTGTTTGAGCTGCAGTTTTATCACCAATTGATCAAGAAGAAGGGAAAATTCCACTTGTGTACAGGCTTCTCTGTATAGGAGCCTTCATATGCTTCCGATTCAGCATTTGCATTTGCGTTTCCCGTGTATTCCGGAGCGTCGGCATTGGTACTTGCATTTTCCGTACCTTCTTCTGTGCCGGCACCGGTACTTGCATTTCCTGTGCCTTCCGAATCGGCCTCCGCGGAAGATTCTGCATCCGTGTTTTCATGATCGGCCTCTTCTGCAGATTCTTCGTCGGTGTTTTCGCTATCGGACTCTTCCGCAGATTCTTCGTCCGTATTTTCGCTATCCGACTCTTCCGCAAATTCCGCGTCCGCGTTTTCGCTATCGGTCTCTTCCGCAGATTCTTCGTCCGTGGTTTCGCTGTCGGTCTCTTCCGCAGATTCTTCGTCCGTATTTTCGCTGTCGGTCTCTTCCGCAGATTCTTCGTCCGTGGTTTCGCTGCCTGCATCTTCCTGAGGCTCTTCATCTGCCGCGTCCTGAGTGTCTGCATCCTCCGATTCACCGGCTGTCTCGTCTGCATTGTTACCCGTCACAGGCACGTCTCCGTCAGGCTCTGCCGGACTAAGCCCCGTAACAGATATCGTCACAGATGTATTCTCATAGGAGATAATGTAATTCGACGGGTTTCCCGAATTAAATGTGCAGGTTGGCGTAAAATCATGCGTTCCGGCGTCACTGAATCCCGCACAGTACAATGTAATTTCAGCTCCCTCCGGACTGAAGGACGCTGAATATCCTGTGTCTGTTGTTGTGCTTGAATTACGCAGAATCTCGAACATATAAGTACTTGCGTAGTTCCAGACGCCTGTAATCTCTGTGGGCGTTGTCATTGTCGGTACAGAATATACTATCTCATCCGGCGGCCAGTGAAGGGTAAATATGATTTTCATCGGGTTGATCTTTACCACATTGTTCACATAGGAGAATTCATAATTGTTCTCATCTCCGGCATTAAAGGTCAGCGTAGGACTTATCGTATAAGTTCCTGCATCCGTCATGGCGCCATAGCGAATAACCGCCCTGCCGCCTCCCGTCAGATCAAATGTTGCCTCCAGGGCTTCCGGCATTTCTTCGGCATCCTCAATTGTTTCAATACCAAGTCGGTCCACCGGATCACCGCTGCTCTTATATGTCCCTTGTATGCCTCCCATTTCTATATTCGGCAGCAACGGAAAATCTTCGTATTCCCCATCAAATCCGCACAGATCGAACTCAACCTTCAGCTTCTCCACGGTAAGTGTTCCGGGCTGTGTCGTCACGTCTGTAAACTTATCAGTCACATCATTGCCGCTGCTGTCCAGGATCGTATAAGAAGCCACCATGTTCTCGGTGCTGCCGGCATCTGTCTGACTTCCCGATGCTGTAGCTTTATAGGTGAAGCCCTCGGGAAGACCTTCCGCTGTAACCTCCGGAGCGGTAAGAGGGGTGCCGTCATATTCTTTGGAATCGGTTTTCGCTGTGAATACGACCGGATCGTCATATGACGGTATCGGGGTTGGCGTTGGCGTCGGTGTCGGTGTCGGCACACCGGGTGATGTCACGGTCAATGTTCCAAGATTCTCCGTGAGCATATAGTTGGCGCTGTCCGTGCTGCCCCAGTCGATCGCGTAAGTATTTACCGTCGTTCCGACTTCGGTGATCGAACCCGTGGCCGTGACCACAGCGGTCTCTCCGGGGACAAGGCCTTCGATAGATGCCTCGACGCAGGTGAGGGGCTTCCTGTCGTAGACTTTCGTTGCCGAGCCCGTCGTTACAATTGCTTCTTTCGGCTGTACCGTGAACGTCTGCCCCGATACGGAAATGCTGTAGTTGGAGGAAAGTCCCGAAAGGAACGTTGTCTCTGCGGCAAGCGTATATGTGCCGGCTCCCGTTCCTCCGCCGGATGCGGTTACCTGCGCCTGATCTCCGGTAAAGAACGTGAGGACGGTCGGTGAAGAGGCTGCCTTCGTAGCTCCCCCTTCAACATACTCGCCCGCATGCGCACCGTTCCCGTAAACAGCCGAGATCTGCGGTGATACTTCCTGCCCGTTATATTCCGACACCGCGCCGCCAAGGTCCATTGTGATCTGCAGCGGAGAGACAGTGAGCGTCCCGGACACGAATCGAATATCCGTAAATCCGTCCGTCACATCGGTGCCGTAAGGATCGTAGATCCTGTAAAACGAAACTGCGTTGGCCGAACTTCCGGCGTTTGTCTGACTGCCGGTAGCGGCTGTGGAGCAGGTGTACCCTGCGGGAAGCCCGCTCACCGAAACGCTGTCCGCCATCAGCGAGGTGCCGTCAAACACTTTTTCGGCCGATGCCGCAGCGAACACTACAGGGGTATCATAAGTCGGCACAGGTATCGGAGTCACTGTCGGGAACGGGACGGGAGTGACGGTCGGTGCAGGAGTCACAGCACGTTCCCGGGGAAGGACCTTCAGCATTCCCAGATCTTCTCTGATCGTATAGTTTCCCGAATTCGCGCTGCCCCAGTCGATCGTGTAAGTGTTGATGCTTTCTCCGACTTCCGTCTGACTTCCCGTCGCCGTAACCTTTGCCGCGGCGGGGGAAACCTGTGAATAGACAGCCTCCGGATCGTAAAGAGGTCTGTCATTGTAATCGGTAATGTCTGTATCTATTTTGATCCGTACATTTGTATAGTCTGCGTACAGATCGTCCGATGCCTCTTCTCCGACAAGAAGATCGAGTTTGTTTACCCTTCCTTCCGCTGTTTGGGTAAGCGCTGCTATCCGGTTTCTGATCGTAGTTACGTCCCACATCGCATTTTCCGCAGACTTTTTAAGAAGAGCCTCGTTGTCTGCAAAGAGCCGCAAAATCTCTTCAGGTATCTCGGCCTCGGAGATGGTCTGCATCCTGAATTCGATCGTCCGCTCCTCTCCCTCATTATGAAGGAATACCGAAAGTTTTTGTCCTGCGTGGAGTTCTATCTCCTTAGTCTCTCCGGTCAGAGGATTGGTTCCATGCACAAGCACCGATCCGGTCACACCGTACAGTGCCTGTCCGCTTTCGGCTCCGGCAACAGCATACGAAAGATTGCTCCAGGGTTCCTGCCCGGCCTGATATCCGGGTGCGGTGATCAGGCGTGCGTCCGGGTTGGTCAGAGGAGTTCCGTCATAGACCTTAGAAGCGCTGCCGGTCCACACCACCGCAGGTGCGGGATCGACTACCAGAACGCCGTCCGTCGTGGTAACGTTGGTGAACAGATCGGTCACATCCTCACCGGCTTCGTTATAGATCGTATAATTGCTCACCGGGTTAGCGGCCATTCCGGCATCCGTTAAAGATCCTCCTGCCATCGCCTCACAGACAAAGCCCTCGGGAAGACCATAGCAGAGCACGTCGTCCGGGCGTGTAAGAGGTGTTCCGTCATAAATTCTGCTCGCGCTCTGTGCAATCAGCCTCACAGGTGCGTCATATCCGCTCTGCTGCGGCAAAAAGTCCGAAGACGGGATCCCGGTACCTGCACTGATCCTCTCTGCCAGCGGCGTATTTTCAGCCGCCTGTTCGGATACAAAGCCACGGAGATCCTCAGCCGTGACCGCCGAGATCATCGGCTCCGAATCAGCAAGGCCGTTCATGTCGGCATCGAGAATGGCCGCTTTCTGACCGGCGCTCAGCATGAAGCTGTGGGAATTTCCGGTGCTGTCCGTGTAGGTGCACTCCGCCTGTCCTTCCAGAAGGCTGACCAGAGATACACGTCCGGCTGTTCCTGCAGAAGACATGTTCTCCCCCGATTCACTCAGAATGTCCGGGAGATTCGGGTGTCCCGTCTCATAATCGGCCGCGAAAACGATCGTACCCCTTATGCCCACCATCATCGTGGAGGTTTGAATATCCAGGCTCTCGTTCTCGTCCAGATGATTTTCCACGTCAAGAAGCATCTGTCCCTCTGACAGACTGAGCTCCATCTCATCACCGTTTTGGTCAAATTTAACCTTACTTTCTTCGTCGACGGTGACGATCCTTCCTTCATCGAGCCCCACCGAGGCAAGGCTTTCCTCTCCCGTGCTCATGGCTTCGCCGCTTTCAAAGCGGACATTCTCCATGACAAACCGGGACTCACCCGCTTCATTCTGTATCTCGACATTCCCCTCATAACGAAGAAGCCGCATTGTATAAGCGCTATAACTTTCTGCAGAAACGTTACTCCCTGCAGAATGCGCAAATACAAGTACGGCTAAATAAATAAACATACATTTTAATTCTGATCTATTCATAATAAAACTCTCTTGCTTTCCATAAAAAAGTGGTTTTATTCTTCTGATATATCGTAACATATTAATTCCGGGTCAGCAAGAGGTAATGCTTTACATTCATCTCTCTTCTCCTCATCCATTCGGCATTCTTTTTTCATACACTGCTGCTATCCACATCCTTAAAGCTGCGAACAGTAACCGGCAATTTATTTTGCATCCCGCCGTTATATCAGGTATATTAATGATATCAACGCACGAATCAGGCTGTTCCGCTTTTGTATACTGATAGTATAATAATCCGGTGATATTACATATTTGTTTGCGAGGAAAAAAGAAAGAAATGAGAAAGATAGTATTTTTTGGAGATTCGAACACATATGGATATGAACCTTCCGAAGTGATGCCGGGTCGCTACCCGGCAGAAGTCAGATGGGTCGACCGCCTTGCCGGGCAGCTCGGAGAAGAGTGGCAGATAATTTCTAATGGGCTGAACGGCAGGAGAATCCCCGATGTGCGTTACACTTATCAGCAGGAGCCCGTGCTCCGCATGATAAAGGAAGCCGGAGAGACCGGAATTCTTGCAGTCATGCTCGGCACTAACGATCTGGTGCCGGCATACACAGCCGATGCTGAGGTTCCGATTGCAAGAATGAACCGTTTTCTGGCGTTTGTGACGGAACATATGGAACCCGAACGCCTCCTGATCATTGCCCCTGTATACATTGGGGCTTCTAATATAAATATACCAATCCTCTCAGATTGGTATAAGGAAAGTATAAGAATGAACGAGAGTTTCCGTACACTTTCCACAAAATACGGAAACCGGTTTGTGGATGCCGGGAAGTGGGGCATCGAGCTTGCGTATGATTATGTACATTTGTCTCCCTTGGGGCATCGGCAGTTTGCAGAGCATATGGAAACAGTTCTGAGAGGGCTCTGATCAATGCGGGAGGGTCTGTCCAATACGGACGGACTCTCCCGCAGAATTTCAGTTTCTCTTCGTTCATCCACGATTCACATCCATGGAGCCACCATGTCATCGATCTCGGCAAAATCTATCACAAGCTCTCCGTCATAGATCCCTACCGGAATCCTGTCGCGAAAACTGTAGAGCGCAATATTGTCATCCTTCTCAAAATGCCAGACCATCACTGTCTTTCTGTCGGGATCGATGATCCAGTATTCCCGCACACCGGCATTTTTATATTTGTTCAGCTTGATAAAGATATCCTTTCTTTTAGTGGATTTTGACAACACTTCAGCCACAAAGTCAGGAGCTCCCACGATCCGCTCCGGTGTGTACTTGCTCTTATCGCAGAGGATCAGAACATCCGGCTGAACGATCGTCTTATTGTCACAGTCGAGCTGCACATCGACCGGCGACATGAATGGCATACATTTTCCTTCTTTTCCATTAATCCACTGAAAGAGCATGGTATAAAGTCGACCGGCGATCAACTGATGGTACCCCGTTGGCGCACTCATATCATAGATCACGCCGTCGATCAGTTCCACCCTTCTCTCATCGGGGAGAGCGAGATAATCCTCCAGAGTATATTCTCCCTGCTTTTTTTCTTTATTTTCAAAAACCGTTGCCATGTCCGAAATAAACCTCTCCGTCTCTTTCATGATCCTGTACAGTTCTTTCATATCAGCAAACGGATCCTTCGACTCGAGTGAGTGATTCGCGTAAGGAATCAGGGAGCATGGGATCTTTCGCTCTTCACAAAGCCCGAATATACGGCTCTTCTCTCTTCCCACCCATGGGTCATCATCCCCCGTAAAAGCAATCGCTTTTTCAATCGGAAACAGGAAGGTATCTTCAAGCGGTGTGTAAAGGATCTGCCTGATCTTGTCCTTCGCAGAACTCTCCGAAGCAATCTTAGCCGCAACGATCGTCCCAATGCTCTTCCCGATAAACAGCACATCCTCATACTCCGAGAAGTCCACATCCTTAAGCATCTCCAACGACTGCTCCAGCGCTATCCGAAAAGACTGCTCCATCCGCGCCCGGTCGCCCTTGATCTTAGGCGGAAACCCGGTATAAGCCATGATCTTCTCATCATACCCATGCAGAGCAGCGATCTTCCTGCTGTAATAAAGCAGCGGCTTGTCTGCCGTATATCCAATTCCCGGAAAAATAACAGCCAGTTTCTTCTCTTTCATAGTCTTAATCTCCATCGGTAAAAGACTCCACCAGCTCCTGCAGCTCCAAAAACCGCTCGATCTTTGCCTCCAG
>CADCPK010000101.1 GCA_902803215.1 uncultured Lachnospiraceae bacterium | reverse complement strand
TGTATTTACGGAGATTACGATGCCGACGGCGTCACGTCTACCGTGATCATGACAGAGATCCTGTCTCAGCTGACTGATAATATCATACAGTACATACCTTCACGCTTCGATGAAGGGTACGGCCTGAACAAAACCGCAATAGATACTATCAGAAAAGCCGGAGCTGACCTGATCGTAACAGTTGACTGCGGAAGTGTTTCTGTAGATGAGGTCGAATACGCGAAGTCACTGGGCATGGATATAATGATCACAGATCATCACAGAATAGAAGACAGGCAGGCTGATACTATCCTGATAAATCCGGCGAGGAAAGATTCACAGTATCCTTTCAGCTATCTGGCGGGATGCGGAGTGGCTTTCAAAGTGGCGCAGGCACTTACTGATGCTGCAGGCCTTCCAAAGAGCAAACTCACAGAAATGCTTGACCTTGTGGCACTGGGAACTATCGGAGATATCGTTCCGCTTGTGAGCGAGAACAGAATGCTTGTCAAATATGGATTAAGGACGATAAACACTTCAAGAAGAAAAGCACTTAAGGTTTTGATAGAAAAGACCGGACTCAGGCCCGGGCAGATCAAATGCGAGAACGTGTCTTTTGTGCTGGTACCCCACATCAATGCGGCGGGGCGGATGAAGTCTGCAGCGCTGGCGCTGAAACTTTTCCTTGCAAAAGATGAAGACAAGATGAGGCAGTATGCAGATGAACTGGTAGCATGTAATGCTGAGAGAAAAAAGCTGCAGAATGAGGTGTTCAACAGAGCATGCTCTGAAGTGGACAGCAAATACAGCAATTACGATTTTCTGCTCGTGGATCTTGAGGACGCCCACGAAGGCGTGGCAGGCATAGCTGCAGGGAAACTCAGGGAAAAGTACGGAGTCCCGTCTGTGATAGTTACCGACAACGGTGACGGTATGTATAAAGGTACAGGGAGAAGCCCTGAAGGGATAGACCTGTACAATCTTCTGAAGAATGAGGAAGATTGGTTCACGAACTTCGGCGGCCATGCAGCTGCCTGCGGTTTCACAATGAAAAAAGAAGGGCTTGAAGCTGTACGAAACGACCTGAATGAGAGAGCCGCAGAGCTTCGCCGTGAGGAGCCGGAACTGTTTGACCGTGAGGCAGAGGCAGAGCTAGACCTTGAGCCTGAAGAGGTCACAACAGACTTTGCTTCACAGCTCGAGATGCTTGAGCCTTGTGGGAGAGATAACGAGAGGCCGCTGGTTCAGGTTTCGGGCATACCGGGAAGGATTTCAAAGATGGGAGCCGAAGGCCAGTTCATCAGATTTGCTTTTGATCCATATCAGGGAAGCGGATCATGTAACTGCACGTTCCTCATGTTCAGGAGCGCGGAAAAATACGGCGGTATCGTGTCGGAGGCGGCCGGAAGCGGCAGCAGAGTCACAGTGATAGGGAACATGCTTAATCATGAATGGAATGGCAAGACCAGCGTACAGATCGTAGTTGAGGCGGTAAAATGAAGATCAACATGAAAAAATTCATCAGAGCCGAGATCGTTATTCTTATATTGACGGCGGCTTTGACTGTACTCATCGCATATGGCATCGTCAGCATGACGGGTCATAAGATAGTGAGCAAAGACTATCTGAAAAAGAAAGATGCAAAGATAGCCAGGCATGAGAAGATCTATGACATCCAGAGCAAGATCGATAAAGAATATCTTTTCAATACTGATGAGGCAGAAGAGAACAATTCAATGCTTAAGGCTCTTGTGGGAGGCCTTGGTGATAAATATTCTGAGTACATGACTGAAGATGAGGTGAGGGCCTGGGAAGAAGCTGTAAACAGTGGATTTACAGGAATAGGGATCACATTCAATGTCACTGACGGAAGAGCGGAGATCCTTTCAGTTGCCGAGGACGGACCTGCGGATGCCGCGGAACTCAAGGAAGGCGACGTCATCAAAGCTGTCAACGGTAAAGAGTTTGAGACAGAAAGCGATTTTCTGAAAGCCATTTCCGGAAAGCCGGGCAAAACGCTCAAACTGGAAGTGCTGAGAGGCTGGTATACATTCAACGCAGATGTGACTATAGCAGAAGTGAAGATGCGCGCAGTCACAAGTAAAGTCATAGATAAAGACATTGGATATATAAGGATCACATCGTTCAGCAAAGATTCCGCTGAAGAATTTTCCACTGAGCTTAAGAGCCTGAATGAGAAACAGGTGAAATCTCTTATCATCGACATCAGGGATAATGGCGGCGGTTATGTCGACCAGGGCATCAAAATATGCGATATGCTACTTCCTGAATGCACGATAGGCTATCTGGAGGACAAGAACGGAAAGAGGAAGACGTTTAACTCTGATGAAGAGTCATGCGGTCTTAAGCTTGCGGTGCTTATAAACGAGAAATCTGCAAGTGCGTCAGAGATCCTTGCCGCAGCGGTAAAAGACAACAAAGCAGGCGTGACAGTAGGAAGAAAAACATATGGCAAAGGCCTTTCCCAGACAGAGTTCAAATTCAAAGACGGCTCTGCGCTCAAGCTTACCACAGCCCAGTATCTGACGCCTTCGGAGAAGGTCCTGGATGGTAAGGGAGTAACTCCGGATAACAAGATAAGCAAGGGTGAAGATGACAAAGATAAGCAGCTGGATAAGGCAGTGGCGCTTCTGAAATAAAGGTTGGTAAAAAGTTGAAAGCACTTGTTGACTTTAATGCGTAAAAGTGCTATAGTCATGTTTACCAAGGGTACGAAAGGAGCGGCATATGGCTTATAAATCAATATTGGAAAGAAAAGATGTAGACGAACTGTTTGATGCCGTATTGACACTCAAAAACAGAGAGGAATGCTACAGGTTCTTTGAGGATCTGTGTACAATAAACGAGATCCATGCTATCGCCCAGAGAATGCAGGTAGCAAAGCTTTTGTCTGAAAAGAAAACCTACAATGAGATCGAGAGCATAACCAATGCCTCGACTGCGACGATCAGCAGGATCAACAAATGCCTTGTTTATGGCGCCGGAGGATACAGGATAGTCATCGACAGGCTTAATAAGGAAAAATAAAAAGAAAGGGCGTCCCCATGGGACGCTTTTTTTGAATATGGATATGGTATTTGTGAGACAGGGAGAATATCTTAAGGGCGATCAGTCGTTTCCTCTTATAAGGAAATGCTTCTCTTTGTATTCCGCAGGCAGAGCTTTTGATGCTGAGCCGGAAATCAAAAGAGATGACTGGGGAAGGCTGTATTTTGTGTTTGACGGAACAGAGGATAGTACCGTAGATCTTTCGATAACACATTCGGGAGATATCTGGATGTGCATGATCTCAGACAGGAGATGCGGTATAGATTTTCAGTATGTGCGTAATGCAGAAAAGCAGGGAATCTCTGACCGTTTCTTCGGAGAGGGAGAACAGGCGTATATAGAAAACGGCGGAGATTTTTTTGACGTATGGTGCCGGAAAGAAGCCCTGGGGAAATATATGGGCGGCGGCTTTTTTGATAATGCGGACACATGTCCGGGAGGCACGCCGGCAGGCGAAATGGTGATAGAGGGACAGACGATATATATCAGAAATATTACACAGGAGATGCTGAAAAAAGCGGGAATAGACACGGCGTCACCTTCGCAGGCGGCGTATGTTTCTGAAACAGGCGTGCAGCCTGATATCGTACGGATATAAGCAGGTGTAAGAATGTATAGGAGCGGCAAAAAGAACAGGCAGATAGACATCGATGAGTGTGCGGCGAAGAAGCTATCGAGAAAGGCTATGAGCGTAAAAGAACTGCGCGACTATCTGGCTAAACGTGAATATCAGAGTGAAGAAATAGACAGAGTCATCAAAGACATGCTTGACTTCGGGTATCTCAATGACGCCAGATTTGCATGCGAGTTTTTGATCTATGACCTAGAAAAGGGTAAAAGCCGCAAGAGGGCGTTTTACGACCTGAAACAGAAAGGCGTCTCGGATAAGGATATAGAGGCCGGGTATAATGAATACCTGGACGAGTACGGTGAGCCTGACGAGCACGCTTCAGCATATAAAGAAGCCCTGAAGGTGCTCCATGCCGCCGACCTTGAGCCGGGCGAAGTGCCGGAAGAGATAAGAGAAAAAATAAGCGGCCGCATTGCCAGAAGGCTTTTCACCCGTGGCTTTTCGCAGTCGCTCATATATGAGATCTTAAATGAGATAAGGTAGTTCTGTCAGCAGGCGAACTCCAGCGGAAGGAGTTCAGACCAGCCGATTATATTAGTTGCTCTTTTCGCCAGATCCAGCCATTCGTCTTCCAGAAACCCGGCAATAGCTTTGTGCCCCTCCTCATTCGGATGCATGCCGTCCAGAGAGATCATATCACCGTATTCCGGCGACTCCAGAAACGCTTTCCTTACGTCGATCACAGGCGTGTCCGTTTTTTCTCCGATTTCAAAAATCAGATCACTGTATTCCTTCTGCCAGCGGTAGATATTCGTTTTGTCGTTCTTCAGGAACTTCATCACGTTGAACTTGTCCAGATCCTTCGCTACCCATTCGAAGAATTTATTTGGCTCAAGAGGTGGCAGCGTCATAATGAGAGGACGCCCGCCATGTTCCTTTACTTTATTGATCATCCTTACATAGTTATCAACAAAATCTCCGGTGCGTATCTGGCCGGTCTGTGCCCGGTCAGGGTTTTCCGAAGCAGCCTTCCAGTCAAGATCACAGTCATTCCCGCCGAATTCAAGAAGCGTATAGTCATAATCAGAAACCTCATCCAGGTGCTTATCCAGGATCGCTTCACCCTTTTCAGTAGTGCTTCCGAACCGGGCAAAATTCTTTACGGCCACGCCCAGATCCCTGGAGATGATATCCAGAAAACTGTTGCTCGAGAAAACATATTTTCCCTTTTCGTCGTCATATACAACACCCTTTGCGATCGAATCACCAAATACACAAATGTTCATA
>CADCPK010000100.1 GCA_902803215.1 uncultured Lachnospiraceae bacterium | reverse complement strand
GCCTCCCAGGCTTCGCTCAGTGTGAGCGTCGGGGCGGAGATCGTAATATTTTCGTACACGCTTCCTCCGAACAGATCGCCGTCCTGCATAACCGTTCCGATGCACTTGCGGAGCGATCCCATATCCAGAGTCTGCATATCCTTGCGGTCATAGAAGATCGAGCCTTTTTCGGGCGTCTCAAAGCCGAGCAGCAGACGCATGAGCGTCGATTTGCCGCAGCCGGTCTTGCCGACGATGGCGACGTACTGTCTGGCCGGAATGGTAAGGCTCAGGTCGTCCAGGATCATGCGTCCTTCTTTCTCATAACGGAAAGACACGTGGGAGATCTCGATATTTCCGGTGATCGAAGTTACCGGTTCGCGGCCGGTGTTCTTCTCGGGCTCCGCCTCGAGAAGCGGCTTAATGATATCGAGACTCGGTTTTACCGTCGCAGCCGTGAGCGCCACGGTGGAGATTGCGGTAAACGCGCTCGAAATGTAGGCGTAAGCCGCATTGAACGCATAGTAATCCGCCACGGATACGTACGTCTTTACTGCCACGTAGTACATCACGATGGTCCCTGCCAGAGTGATCGCCGTTGTGAACACCTTGTTCAGCTTGACCAGCGCGGGCGGATTAAACCTGAGCGCCGCCTCGCGGATGTACAGATCCATCCATTTGGTAAACACTCGCGTCTCGGCGCCGGAAAGACGGATCTTTTCGATTCCTCCGATCAGCGAATAAGTCATACCCTTTTCCTTGGCGGAGAGGGTCATCATCTCTTTATTGATCGACGCCTGCAACACATTCGCGCCCATGCTGAGGGCCAGTGAAAGAACTGTCACCAGCAGCGACGGAACGACCAGGCTGCTCGCGTACGAGAAGATCTGCGTCAGGTAGACCAGCGAGAACACGCTCGTTACCAGTGTCGAAAAGATCGTATCGACCAGAGTCGTACAGAGCGAGTTCATATACGAAAGATACTGGCTCAGCTCGCCGGAGCTGTATTCTTTAAAAAAGCCGGCGGGCAGGGAAAGCACACGCATCATCGATGCGGCCTGCACCTGTACGTTGAGCTTCACGCGAATGCGCGAAAGCAGAAGCTGGCGGATGATCGTCAGCAGGAAATTGCCCACGGTGGCGAAGAACATAAAGCTTACCACCGCCGCAAGCAGCCGGTAGCTGCCGTAGGCGACAACTTCGTCCATCAGCACGTGATTAAGTTTGGGAAGCGCCATGCCCACCAGCGTGATCATCAGCGCCGCAAGGCCGAACGAAGCCAGATCCCACATGCTGATCGATTCGAACATGTAGCGGAACAGATCCTTCAGTGTGATCTTTCGAAGCGGCAGAGGCCGGTAGAAACAGTAGGCCTCGCTGCTGATCTTCTTTTCTTCCGCCGAAGTGACCCGCACTTTGCGTCCCGTGACCGGGTCTCTGTATGAATAGCCGCCGACGGCATCCCTGAGGATGGTCACAACGGCATTGCTGTCTTTAAGTGTTGCAATGAGGGCGCCCATGGCGTCCTTGTGCCAGCCCTCTTCCAGCGTGACGCTCCGGTACATGATGTCCGAAGAGGTCAGCAGAAAGTCGAACTGTGACTCCAGATCCTTGAGCTTCGGGGGGATCTCTTTCCCGCGAATTCCGAAATACTTGAGAAGCACCTCGAGAGCTTCGCTGATATCGGTACCTTTTTCGAAGGTTCCACCGCTTTTTCGCCCCGTCACCGAATAAGAAAGCTTCTCGAAGGAATCTGAGAGTTGTTTCCGTTCGTGTTTTTTACGATATTCTATTTGTTCGTCAAACCAACCCATCGCAAACTCCGTTTCTTTTTATTCACTGGTGACCAGGCGGGTGTAAGCGCCGCCCTTTGCAAGCAGTTCCTCATGCGTACCGCGCTCGACGATCAGGCCCCGGTCCATGACGATAATCTCGTCACAGTCGCGGATGGTCGAAAGCCTGTGCGCGATGATAATGCATGTGATACCTCTGTCGCTGATGGATTTAACTACCTCGTACTCCGTCTTTGCATCGAGCGCCGAGGTCGCCTCATCCAGAATACAGATCGTCGGGTCCTGCGCAAGTGCTCTTGCAATCTCGATCCTCTGGCGCTGACCGCCCGAGAAATCTCTTCCGTTTTCACTCATCTTATGCTGATAGCCGCCCGGACGCAGCACGATGTCCTCGTGGATGCCCGCGTCTCTCGCAGCCAGGATCACCTCGAAGTTTTCGATCGAATCGTCCCACATCTTGATATTGTCGGAAACCGTGTCCTCGAACAGGGTGACATTCTGGTCGATGACGGCTACCGAGCCGGTAAACACGCTGCGGTCGATCTGATCGATCGGAATTCCGTCAAAGGTGATGCTTCCGCTCCAGGGCTGATAGAGCCCCGAAAGGAGTCTGGCCGTCGTCGATTTTCCGCAGCCCGACCGTCCTACGATAGCAATCTTCTGCCCCGGTTTTACCGTCAGGTTAAACCCGCGGAGCAGCGGCTCGGACAGTCTGGCATAGCCGAAGGTGACGTCCTTCATCTCGATATTGCCGCTCAGCTTTTCGTACTCGGCCGTCTTCTCCTTCTCTTCCAGATTGGCGTCCGAAGGATAGCTCATAACGTCGTCCACACGCTCCATCTGCGTGATCATCTCCTGCAGAGACTGACCGGCGGTGATCAGGTCGTTGGCCGGAGCCATAAAGGAACTCAAAAAGCCCTGGAACGCCATGACCATACCGATCGTGAACGAACCGTGCAGCACCAGATAGACGCCGACGCCCAGAACCGCAAGATTCGATGCGGATGTCACCAGCGAAGGGATGGTGCTGAGGAAGGAATTGAGCCTGATGTAGCGGATCTCCTGGGTATTGACACTCGCCTGAAAGCCGGCCCAGCGTCCGAAGAAGCCCCGCTCCGCGCCGCTCGATTTGATCGTCTCGATCATGCGGATGCCCGACGCCGTCGCCTGCGAAAGCTTGGCGGAATCGCGCATCTGTACGCGTGTGATATTGACGCGCCTGTTAGAAACTATGGCCGATACGGCCAGGTTGATCACAATAGCCCCTATGCCGATTGCCGTGAGCAGCACGCTGTACTTCAGCATGACCACGAGATAAAATACCATCATGATCGTGTTGAGCGCCAGCGGCGCAAAAGTATTGACGAGCGTACCTGCGATCTGCGCGTTGGTCGCCTGTCTGTCGGAGATATCGGCGGTAAGTCTCTGTCCGAAGAACTGCATCGGCAGGTGGAGGACCTTCCACAGATACGTGGAGCTGCCCACCGCTTCGAGCTTGCCCTGTATGCGCAGGCTGTATACCGCCGCGATCCACAGGACGACGATGTTGACCACCGCAAAGGCACTCATTGCGATGATAAAAGGCGTCAGCCACTCGGGGTTGGTCCCGCTGAGCAGCCTGTCCAGAAATACTCTGCCAAAGACCGGACTGATCACGCCCATAAGCGAGGAGATCGTGGTCGTCAGCACGACAAACGCCACTGCGGTGCCGGTGCCTTTGAGGCGGTCCTTCGCGTACGAGAACACGCTCTTCTTCTCTCCCGAAGGCGTAAAACCTTCGCCCGGCTCTATGGTGATCATGACGCCTGTATATTCTTTGTCAAATTCTTCCATCGATACCTGTACACGGCCGCGGGCAGGGTCGTTGAGAACCGCCTTACCCCTCCTGAAGCCGCACAGAACGACAAAATGATTGAACCCCCAGTGGATGATGCACGGGAAAGGACCTTCTTCCATCAGGTCCTCCGGTTCGACCTTCCAGGCCTTTGCTTCCATCCCGTAGCTCCGTGCCGCCAGCATAATGTTTTTGGCGCTTGCCCCGTCGCGCGAGACGCCGCAGGCCACCCTGGACTCCTCGAGCGGGATGAACTTGCGATAATAATGCATGATCATGGTGAGGGACGCCGCCCCGCACTCCAGCATCTCCAGCTGCATCACCACAGGCACCTTCACCACGCCTTTGGTCACAGGTGCGGGAATTTTACTCTGTTTAGACATATCCAATATACCTTTTCTATGCAGCGCATAAACCGTAGATCAGAAGAACAGGGACGCCGGCGACAATGTCTCCGTTACGAGAGTGCCTGTGTAAACTCCTTCATCCAGCGTATCGGCAAGAGGTATACGGTATACGACATCACCGACCGAAAGATTGCCGGCCAGCATGACATACACATTGATATTCTCGGTTATGACCTCCGGTTCAAGGACAGAGGGCTCAAGCGCAAGTTTCTTTCCGTCAACGCGAACTTCGCGGTTCTTCACCACTCCTTCAAGGGCGGATGCCGGAACCAGGCACACTGAGTCTTCGCCTTTTTCGGCCACGACCGCGGCCGGAACCGTGGCGTTGATCCGCCCGAAAAAGCCCCAGATGCACACACCGGCAAGCAGCACGATCACCGTCGCGAGCACCAGCCACACTCCGGGCGATGTCACTCGCAGATAATCGTTAAGTTTTTCCGGACTCTCGAGCCTTTCGATGCTCTTTTCCCGGAAGATGCTCTGACTGTTCGGCTTGTTATCTTTATTGTCCGCCATCTTCTTCACCTCTTTGCCTTAACGTGTTGTAATCACTTCTTGATCTTTATTTGCTTCCTGCGGGAAACCGCCGCGCGGTTCCTTTTCGGCCGCTTTTGTCATTCTGCCTTCGGAAAGGTGCATTGTGTAGTCGCAGATTTCCAGCGCCGCATGTCTGTGCGTGACAATAATGCAGGTTTTTTCACGCATCGTGGATATGTTCTTCAGCAGCTTCGCCTCGGTCTCTTCATCCAGAGCGCTTGTCGCCTCGTCCAGCAGCAGGATCGGTGCTCCGCTCACCAGCGCCCTGGCGACCGCCACTCTCTGGGCCTGGCCTTCGGAAAGACCCACACCGCGCGTCCCCTTGGTCGCAGGCACTTCCCGGCCGTCGGTTTTGAAAACGAGTCTGCCCGAAGTCGGATGATAAATGCCGAGAAGCAGCTGGAACAGGGAGGTTTTTCCGCCTCCCGAAATGCCGGTCAGCGCCATAAAATCTCCCTTTTTGATCTCACAGCCGATATTTTTCAGCACATCTTCCACACCGTCATTGTATCGGAAGGTGAGATCATCCAGAAGGATCGAATCGAAATCGCGCAGGACCTCGCCCTACTTCTCCTCGGGGAGCTCCGTAAGCTCGAGAAGCCTCTCGGCCGAAGAGATCACCCCGTAAGCCTGCCCTGCCAGACTCACCGCATTGGCGATGGGCCCTTCGATGCGGCCGATCAGCTGCAGCATTGCGGCCAGTGAACCATAAGTAAGATTTCCGTGATATATATTGAAACAGCCCCAGAGCATACAGAACAGCCAGGAAATCTGGAACACCATTCCCATGCCGTTGTTCATGTGGAACGAAAACATGCCCTGTCTGATCTGCTCTTTCTCCAGGATCTCCTGATAATCTCCTATCTTCTGTGCCGCTCTGTGCTCCGACACGCCGGCTTTGATCAGCCGGATATTCTCGAGTATCTCCTGCGTCTCGGCATGTAGCCTGCCTTCGGCCTCCTGCATCCTTTTGTGCCTTTGTTTCATCGGACGCCTGAACAGAAGCATGAGTCCCAGACTCATGATACCGCCGAGCACCATCAGGATGACAAAATGCCAGTCCATCATGATGAGGATGACCGCCGCGCCGACAAAGCTGACCATTATGTTGATGAAATTGGGCAGGATAGTCATCACCCCGCCTTTTACCACCGACATGTCAGAGAACACACGGTTGACGAGCTCACCATGTCAAGCACAAAGATCTCGCCGCCGCGGGCATATGTCCCTGCCAGCATAACAAGGCTGACTGCCTCCGGTATCGTCATGAAATATCTGATGATATCCGGATGCGTCACCGTCACAGGGCCGCCCTTCTCGATCTGTTTTTTGAACACGGGAATGACCGAGCCGTTGCTGCCCAGCACATTGCCGAACCTGACCGCCACGAATTCCGTGTGGATATTATTAAATGCGTTGCCCCTGGCCTCAGCAGATTTCTTTTTTCCGCTGTGCGTAAACAGCTCGGGGATCTCGTTCGCTTTTCCTTCTTTTATCTTGGCGTCGAAGCTCTGCACGATCATCTCGCAGAGTCTCTTACTGGCGCCCATGATATTTGTCGGGTTGACTGCCTTGTCTGTCGAGATCAGCACAAACCGTTCGCAGCCGTGCAGCATCGCAGCGTAAGCCGTCTTGTAAGTACCGATCGCGTTATTCTTGATGGCCTCGCAGGGGCTGTCCTCCATAAGAGGAACATGCTTGTGCGCTGCGGCATGATAGACGATCTGCGGTCTGTACTCGTCAAAGATCTGAAACATCCGTCGGCTGTCGCGCACCGAACCGATCAGCACCTCCAGGTTAAGATGGGGATACTTTTCACGCAGTTCAAGCTGAATATCGTACGCGTTGTTTTCGTAAACATCGAAAATGATGAGCTGTTTGGGGGCGTGTCCCGCGATCTGCCTGCAGAGCTCGCTGCCGATAGAGCCGCCTCCGCCCGTCACAAGAACCGTTTTTCCGTTAACGAACGCATAGACCTCCTGAAGATCGGCCCTTATGGGCTCTCTCCCCAGCAGATCCTCCACCGAAACTTCTTTCATGGCGCTTACCGACACCTCGCCGAGAACCAGCTGGTACATGCCGGGCAGCTGCCTCAGCTCGCACCCTGTCTCGTTGCAGATGTTCAGTATATCGCGTTTGTTCTCCGCCGAAGCACTCGGAATGGCAAGGTAGATCTTGTTCACATGGTACTTTTCGACATTTTTGAGAATATCATCACGTCCGCCGACGATCGGAACACCGTCGATGTAACGGTTCCATTTGTTCGGGTTATCGTCGATGATACATACCACTTTATCGTTGGTCTCCTGCGCGGAACGGATATCCCGCAGGATAAGCCTGCCTGCGGCGCCGGCACCGATCAGCATTACGCGGTCTACACTCTCGTTGCCCGGCCTTCGCTGCGCCCGAAGGAGCAGGATCATCCTGTACGAAAAGCGCGGCGCAAGCAGCAGCGCAAACTGAAACAGCGCTCCCCAGAAATAGTAGGTGAGAGGCATGCGCTGAAAGATCACCGTGATCATCACCGTATGGACCATCGAGGTGAAACCCGATGCTGCCATCGTCCTGATCAGCTCGCTGTAGCCGGCAAAACGCCACATGCTGCGGTAAAGGTGGGCGGCCCAGAAGCAGCAGACACAGAACACCGAATAAAAAGTGATAAAGTGTCTGTATGTTGCGTAGTAATCCTGAGGGATCATGCCGAACACAAAGTCAAACCTGCCCCTCAATGCCACAAAGTAGGCCGCGTGAACGGCCACAATATCGTAAAGCATCAGGATAAGCGCAATCACCTGCCAGTGTTCCAGCCTGAATCGTCTTTTCTGCGGTCCCGGCTGCTGACCATGATTATTCATATCTGACATATATGATTATCTCCTGCAAAGAATGATCTGTCAGTCCGGTATCATTCGCCGGACGCGACAGCTGCGGTCTGTCTCTCCTCGATCGCAGCTTCGAGCTGCTCAACCAGCTCATCATCTATAACACCGTCGATCGGAGAATACCCGTACATCTCCTGGAAGCGTCTGACCGAAGCGACCGTACGTTTCCCGGCATCTCCGTCAGGGTTTCCGCACAGAAAGCCAAGATCGTTAAGGAGCTGCTGGGCTTTTGTGATCGGCGCCTTGTCCGCGTCGGTGGTCGCCGTAGCCGCCGTACTCTCGGCCGCCCGTGCTTCGACGTTTGCGCGCATGTCGTCAATGCTGCTGAATTCTGCATTGTAAAGATCCGCAAGCTCTACGATCACATCTGCGCGCAGATTGTAAGCCTCGCCCCAGGCGACGCTCCATTTGCCAAAATCCCTGTCCTTCAGAAAATCCTCGCAGCTTTGTTTTTCCAGATCGACACCTTCGCAGTATTTGTTGAAAAGATACTGAATATTGCGGTCCTCAAACTCTGCTTCTCTGTACTTGTCGCAAAAACGTTCCTCCGCTTCGACATAGTAAAGGTGCGCTTCGATATATTCTTCATCGGACATTTTGTTGAGTTCTTCGTTGGTATACTTTTGGGATCTCACCAGTCTGTCTTCATAGGATGCAGTGATATCTGCAAGAAAGGCTTCATTTGTAACGAGGCCCGAGGAGTAGACCTCTGCCGTCTGCTGCGGTTCTGCCGCTTCTTCCGCCAATACCGGAACGGGAGCGACTGTAAGAGCTGCGGCCGTAAGCACAATAAATAATGTCTTTTTCATTTCTTACCCCACATTATCAATGGAAATTTCCTGTGTTTAGATTATAAGACATCCGCTAAAGAATAGCAAGTAAGTGTTAAGCGGGCAGGCCCCTGACCGGTGCCTGCCCGCTTTGAGAAAATAGTCAGTTGTGGTTGCTATTCGCAGTCTATAGACTGTGAAATAGTAACTAATTGTCTTCAATAACGACATCTTTCAAAATATAGTGGAAAGAAGGCGATGAATAGTTGCTGTTTTCCTCATAACCTTTGTTCAGGTCGATCACATCATTTTCATTTTTGCGATCGACTCCGATATAATCACCGCTGAATACGTGGATCTTTCCTTTTTTCAGATTCTCGATGGCTTTTTCCATCTGTTCTTCTGTGCCATGGGCCGCAATATGGTTGTTCAGCTCCAGCATCTCGACCCAGTCAAGCTCAAATCCTGCGCCGATATCGTTGCCGTTCACGGTCCCTTCCACATGCCTTTCTATTACATCTCCCTGAAGGAGTGCGTCCACCGCTCCCACTATGTAAGGGGTCCAGTTGATGCAGGTTCCCGTGATGGAGGAGGAAGGCGCGACTTCCAGCATTCCGGTATTATATCCGATATGATAGACACTCTGCTGTGTGATGGCATCTTCGCAGGCCAGTGCGGGACCGATGGTATCGGAATGCTGTCCGATGATGCGGCAGCCATCGGCTATCAGTTGTTCGGCCGCACTTCTTTCACGCGAATAGCTGCTCCAGGACTGCGTGTAGCGTACATGCATGACTGCGTCGGGGCAGACCGAGCGCACGCCCAGGATAAATGCGGTAAAGCCCGAGATCACCTCGTCTGTGGGATAGGCGGCAACATAGCCTACCAGAGCCTCATCCCTGCTTATCACTCTGTTGTCGATCATCTCGTTGAGCTTAAGGCCGGCGGCGATACCGCTCACATACCTGCCTTCATAGATCCTGCCTTTGAATGTGTGATAGTTTTCCGGCGCATTCTCATCCGGACTGCTGCGGTACGAAGCCTGGCAGAACTGTACCTCAGGATGCTCATAAGCCATTTCCTTGATCTGCTCACTGTATCCGTTGGTAAAAATGATCTCACAGCCCTTCTGGATCAGCTCCAATGCAGGTGCCTCCGTATCCTCCTCACGGACATTGCTTTTGGAGTACACCTCTACCCGATCCGGATAAGTCTCCTTAAGTGCCTGTTCCGCCAGCGCGAAATTGTATGTGTATGGTGTGCTTTCATCTCCCTCATAGATGAAACCGACCTTGAGTGTTCCTATCTGAACTGTCCGCTTTCCGTAGATAAGCGCGAACACACCAATGACCAGCAGGGAGGTGATGAGTGTGGTAAGATATGCTCTTCTCATGATTCTCCCTCCTGTTTTTTATCGGCTTCCTCTTCCTGTTCCTTGAGCTCCGGGTACATTGCTTTTACATCGATCGTCCCTTCCTCGATCAGTTCCAGCAGGATATCCACACATTTCGGGTCGAACTGCGTTCCTTTACAGCGTTTCATCTCGCCGAGCACATAGTCCAGGTCGAGCTTCTTTCTGTACACACGGTTTGCCGTCATCGCATCGAATGCATCCGCAACACCGATGATCCGGCCGTAAAGCGGGATCTCTTCGCCTTTAAGTCCGTCGGGGTACCCTTTTCCGTCGTACCTCTCATGGTGATATCTGGCACCTTCGACCACGTGGTCGATCAGCGTAAAGCCTTTAAGGATATTGCTGCCCTGCACGACGTGGGACTTCATGATCGCGTATTCGTCATCGGTAAGCCTTCCCGGCTTGTTCAGAACGCTGTCGGGAATACCGATCTTGCCGATATCGTGCATGCGGGCCGCATGCCGCAGATTCTCGCATTCTTTTTTGCTGAAGCCCATCCGCTGTGCGATCTGCACGGCATAGATGGAAACCCGGTAGGAATGCTGGCTGGTGCTGGTATCCTTGGCATCAACCGTGTTTGCGATAGCCATCATCGTCTCGTTGCTCATCCGGATACGCGCCTCCGCACGATTCAGTGCCCGCTGAGTGAAGTACCAGGGGATCCAGGCCACAAACAGCATGGCAACACCGACAACGTAGAAGATAAACCAGCTTTCGTCATATATTTCTTTTTCTTTGATCACACGGAATGTCCGTTCTTCCAGTATGTTCTCCTTGTTGCTGTCGAACACAGCCAAGTGCAGCGTATAATCGCCGGACGGAATATTGGTGTAAGTGATCGAAGACAGGTTTCTCTGCGGCATAATGTACCAGTCCGAATCGATGCCTTCCAGATAGTACCCCGCATTGGGATCCTGGATCGTGTAATTGATGATCTCGGGGAACAGTTCCATTTTGCGTACGCCCCTGCCCACACGGATCACATTGCCGCGCTCTATTCTTCTCATATTGTTGTCGAGACTCACGGATGTAAGGTTCATCCTGTAGGAGCGCGTCGAGATCGCGTAGCGGTCGGTATCAATGATGAACATTCCTTTGTCGCAGGAAAGGAACAGATCTCCTTCATCGTCGGCATAGTTCCATGAATTGGCCGTCAATGCGCTGTTCAGACCTCTCCTCGCATCCAGCAGGTCGTAAGTCATGTTCTCTTTATCGGCAACCAGGTCGTCACGGCTGACCACATAGATACCGGCACTGCTCGTCACAAACAGGGTCTCTTTATTTTTGACCCAGATATCGTAGTTGTTGAAATAGGGGAAGTTTTTGATCGGGCGGATGCTGAAGTCTTCTTCCATGTAACACAGCCCGTTGCTGGTCACGAGGAAGACTCCGTCCGATTTGGGATCCTTTATGCTGCGGAGGATGACTCCCGAGGTCAGTCCGTCCTCACGCGTAAGCATGTCGACGACTTCACCGTCTTTGATAATGGCGATACCGTCACCGTCCGTTCCGGCAAGGATCCTGCCGTCCGGCAACTCGGTGATGGTGAGGATCATCGAGTTGATCAGCCCCTCCATATAGCCGATGGTCCGCGTTACCTTGTGATCGCTGATAAAACTGAGGCCTGTGTCCCCTGCCGCAACGATCGTCCCGTCCGAAAGTTCCAGTGCGGTTCTGGCCCGGTTTCCAAAGCTTCCGTTGTCGCTGTTGTACAGGTGCTGTGTGCCGTCCTGCTCAACTTCTATCAGACCGCCGCCGTAAGTGCAGATCCACAGGCTTCCGTGGCTGTCCGAAATGATACAGCGGATACGCGTCCCCTTAAGCTGCTCTGTCAGTTCGTTTTCCACAGATTCGCGGCAGCTGCTGTCCACAATGTCCAGGCCCGCGTCCGTACCGATGTAGAAATTGCCCTGCCATTTTTCCACCGTATTGACCACCCGGCTTTCCATCCCGATCGTGCTGTACACATCGCGGAAGGCCGACTGTGCCATCCTCAAAAGACCAAGGCGGGAAGAAGTGAACCAGAGATTTCCCTGATAGTCGATGAGGGCATTGTCGATGGAATTGTTGAATTCATTGACGTTCACTGTGTGGGGGAACCCTTCCGAATCAAGATATCCGATTCCGTTATCTGCAGCGATGAACATGGTTCCGTTATCCAGAAAATAAAGATCATTCAGCGACGCGAGATCCCGGCAGTACATGGCTTTCTTTTTTTTGAACCGGCCTGCGGATACATCATACACATAAATGTGGCTGCCGGATGTGCCGGCCATAAGGTAGCCGTCCGGGTCGAACGTGCAGCATGTAAATATCTCGTTTTCGCCCAGCTGCAGGGAACAGAGTATCTGCCCTCCTTTTATCAAAAAGAGACGCCCGTCCGATGTTACCGCCGCCACATTTCCGATTCTGTCCGCTGTAATCTTGTCGGCGTAATTAACTTCGGTAAATGTGTTGACCTTTCTGAGGCCGTTGCGGAGCGCCACGACCTGCATGCTGCTCGTGGTTCCCACATAGTAATAGCCGTCCGCGCCCTGTATGATACTGCGCACAGAGTTCGAGGGGAGTCCTTTCGCTTCGTCGATCACGTTCACGACCTTCTCGTTGATCGCAATGGAAAGTCCATTATCGTTGGTACCGATCCACAGTCTGCCTTCATCGTCCACATACAGGCAGTTTACGTTATGTACAGACTCAAAATTATCCATCCACCTGAATTCACGGCCATTGTACCGATACAGCCCGGCATAGGTTCCTATCCAAAGGATGCCGTCGGTCGTCTCCTCAATGTCGTTGGCTTCACCGCAGGGAAGTCCGTTGTTACTGCTGAAAACCGTCTGTACATAGTCATTGTAGTCGATAAGATCCTCAACTGCGGTTTCATTCTCTGCTGCATCCTCCGCATACGTATTCTGCGGGACGGCTGAGAGTGCAAGCACCAGGAAAAGCGGCAATGCCTTGAACACCTGTCCATAATCGTCCGTGATTACATTTTCCTTTTTGCCGCTTATTCTGTTTTTTATGCTCCGATAGACTTTAAGCGCCACATAGAGAATAAGGAGTGTAAGGAATTTGTCGAGAAAATCCACATAGAACTGCCCTATCGTATCTGCCACGACCCACGGGCATCCCCGTTCCATAATAAAGTGAGCCACGCCGTCGCCCCAGATATTTCCGGTAGAGCCATCATTGATCATGACGTTCAGCGGAACCGATACCGCTACCGACGCAAGAGCGATAACCGCGCTTATGCTCATCGTACCGAACAATGTTTCGAAGGCCTTCTTCTTTGCCCCATAACCG
>CADCPK010000099.1 GCA_902803215.1 uncultured Lachnospiraceae bacterium | reverse complement strand
GTATCCCACCTCAAAATCCAGCAGAACAGTAACAGTGATCAAAGCCACCGCAAAAACCGGTATCCAGGCATCCCTGGCGTTCGAGATCCGAAATTCCCGAATCGAAAGATAAAACAAATACACAAGAAGCAGGAAACTGACCACCGTGCATGTATATCCAAACAGCCACATCCCGCCTTCCCAGTGATTATTCTCATTGATCTTAAAACATAGGTCAATTCCGAACGCGGTCAGTAAATACATGAACGCATTCACGCCGGCCAGGATCCAGGAACCTACAAACTTCCTGTCAGGACACACAATATGCAGAAAAAGGACCAGTATGACCGGGCGGATCGCATATCCGTAGATCACCACCAGTTTCCGCATCATAATAAAAGAATACGAATTCAGTATATAATCCAGATAATTCTGCACGATCAGGCTCGCAACCACCATGCACATAATCAGCAGGAAACGCCTTCTCTTCTTTTGAATATATCCGTCAGACCGGACAACAGCAAATAATCCTATCATCAAAACCGTGATAGGAAGAAAAACACTAACCTCCGAAGAATGATTAAATACAAATTGGTCGATCCATGTAAACATAAGCAAATTACGGTCAGGGGACTGCGATCAGGGTGCGATCAGGGGACGGTTCCATGATTGAGTACGACCAGGTGCGATCAGGGAAACGTCCCCTGATCGATTCGAACCCCTCCAGCGACCCATATTGTTCTATCCATACAAATTTTTCCCAGTCTTTCTGACCGAGATATGCCCTGGCGGCCACATAATGATGCCGCCTTCCTGCTTCTGTGTTCATCGCGTGTTCATAAACTTCCTCACCGACACATTCCTTAAAAAAGGCTTTTGCCTCTTCTTTATAATCCCCGGGAATATATACTCCGGCTGTCTTCTCTCCCATTGTCATCCACCTTATGAGTGATAATTCTAAAACTGATCTCATGTTCTTTCCCACAGGACCCTGTCTGCCAGTGCTTCCGTCAGGCTCGCCCAGGAATACGCATTCATATATTCCCCGCGATAGGCATTTATCGCATCTATCCTTCCGTTCAGGAACTGATACAGATCACACTCCAGCTTTTCCGGACAGATTCTAAGAGCCCCTCTCGACATTTCAAGTATCTCCGACGCACCTGCTTCCTCCAGTGTTTTACGGAGGCTGCGAATTATCACGTCAAGATATTTCTGAGCGGAACGGTCGTAATACTTTTCCTCAAACAAAACTGCGTACAGGTAGGGCCGCGTAACATTGCCACCATAACGATCGATCAGATATGCCAGAAGTTCCTTAGACTTTGCTCTGGGAAAGGACACTGCGTTTCCGTCCACGAAGAGATCAAACTCTCCAAATGTCCTTGCGACAATATGATGATGGACCGCCGCCTGTTTCCTTCCTAAGAGAGCATACTCCACTTCAGCCGCCAGCTGCTTTTCATCCACAGGTTTCATAATATACCCGGATACATGCAGGGCAAACGCATCCACCGCATAGTGAGAATATCCGCTAAGGAAAACAATAGCGGTATCGGGGCTTTCCTCCTTGATCTTTGCGGCCAGCGTAAGACCGTTCATATCCGGCATATTGATGTCCAAAAGCGCAATATCCACGGTATTGTCTTTAATAAAATCCAAAGCCTTAGCAGCCCCGGAAAAAGCATAGACCTCCGGATGCTGCGGCAGATTAAGGCACATGGATCTGACCAGATCCAAAACAAGCTCTTCATCATCAACACATATCAGCCGCATCACTCTCACCTCATTCCCGTACCTTATTCCTCTTCTAAACCATAAAGGGTACCGTCCATCTAATGTCCATCAAAGCGTCAATCAGGGGACGGTTCCGGAGAACTTTTGCACGCTGCTGATTGAAGCAGCTGCAGAAGGAGTCTGATCCTGAAAGAAGAGCGCTTAACAGCCAGAGATCAGCAACGGTCATCCATAGTAAAAACCGCCTTCAGATGAGAACAAAACAACAACTATTTCTTTCTTCATCTGACGTTCCAATTCATCTGCCTCCTGCTCCATCTTCTCAAAATCAGGAGTCGGAGTCGCCATGAGTATCATACCCTCCCTTGAACCAACTATCGAAGACCCGTGTCACCTCTGAAATAACCGCTTGACAATTGAACTTTAGTTAATTATCATAAAGCTTGAAAGAAGAAATGGGTTTTGTGTCGTGTACAGTCTTATGGCTCAAGCGGGTTGCCTGTTTCTTTTTTTATGTCGATAATATCGTAAAGGTACATTTTTCCATCCTCAGAATGCCTGACGATTAGAGATACATGGAATATATTATATCTTTCCAGTTCTCCCTTATCCGAGTAGACCGGCATTGCAAATCGAGAATCAAACCGATACCAGCCATATTTTGCATTTCTATAATGCTTCTGTTCCTTGTTGTCACGAAAATGTCCGCCTGTAGCAATCTCAATTATCTCCGGTATTCCCTGTGCTGCGTTTGCCTTAGCCTTAGCAGCCGCTCCTTTTAACCTGTATGTGTAAACGGAACCAGTGTACTCATTCGGAAAGTCGGCTCCTATGTGTATTTCATGTTCTGTTTCGGTGATCGTATACACATCACCCACAAAGTGCCTGAGATATTCTTTTACATCATCCCAGTCAATTCCCCTTCTCCCCTTAAAGACAGCATCATTG
>CADCPK010000098.1 GCA_902803215.1 uncultured Lachnospiraceae bacterium | reverse complement strand
TTGTTGGCAGTATCCAGTGCAAGCGGAACATTGTCGAAGTTGCTCTGCAGAAGTTCTACACACCATTTCATCAGTTCTACGCCGTCGCTCTCAGCCGGTCCGATATTAACATCCAGGTAAAAAGCGCCTGCATCCAGCTGCTGTTTTGCTCTTGCGAGAATCGGTTCCGGATCTCTCTCAGTAAACGCTTTGTTTACCGCAGGAGCGGTCGTGGAAAGTCTCTCACCGATCGTAATAAATTTAGCCATGGTTGAATCTCCTTTTCTTTTATTTGAATTCCCGCCCTGTCCGGGCAGGAACACTATACCTTACTGTATTACTGCATATCTTTCAGGAACTTCACCAGCTGCACTGCTTCTCTGGGAGCAACGATGATCTCCCAGCCCGGAAGCTTCGCTTCCAGTTCACCCTTCAGAACGGCAACCTTACCGGGGATGCAGAGCTTACGGCATTTGATCTTGCCTTCGATATCTGCTTCCTGGAAATACTTCGCGATCGAAGAGGAGGAGAATTTACCGGCTGCCCAGGAGGTCAGAACGGAAAGTCCGCCTGCATCGTTGATGATCAGGTTGCAGGGAACGCCGGAGCGCTCCAGTTCACCGGATACTACGAAGTAGGTAAGAGCAAAGTCAACGGTGGTCAGGCAGATGGAGTTCTCATCGGCACCATTGATCTGGTAGATGCCCGGCTGAACCTTCATGGGCTTCTGAGGATCGGTGAACAGGTTCTGGCGCAGACCATACAGCGGATTTGCCTCTGCATAGGTCATCTGATCCATTACGACCACGGAACCGTACTTAACGGTGAACAGAGCTGCAAGAGCTGCCTGCAGATGCAGATCACCGGAAGCGATCTTGGAAAGATTCACGATGGAAGGATAACCGCAGGTACGGTCATTATCCTTGATAGCAGCTTTACGGAAACGAACAGCCGTGCTGTATGCATCCTTGACGGAAGCGATATTCGCATTGAACAGAAGGTTCTTGTTTCCGAGTTTTTCAAGGGCAGCGATCGTATCATAAAGCTCGCTGTCGTCTTTGCCGAACACACCGAGAGCTACGCCTGCGCCTGTCGCAACAGCATTCATAGCTTCGAAGTTGGAAGCATTTGCACCGTTCAGGATCGGCTTGCTGTCCTTGCACACTTCCAGAGCAGCTTTGGCAACTTCGGGATCCTCAACACCGAGAACGAGAACACGGTTCAGAGCAGCTGCCTTTTTCACCAGCTCAACGTACTTGTCGGCACCGGCCTTCTCCGCATAGTTCACATAGATCATTTCGGCGTACATACGCTCACCGATACGCTCATAGTCAACCTTCGGGATCATGGCCAGTTTCTCTTCGATCGTCGCATCATCCATGCAGGAGCAAAGATTCACAGCATATCTTGTCTTATTGACAAATGTTTTTTCATGACGGAAAAGAACGGTCTCGCCGCCGAGCGTGCACTCGTTGTCGCCGGTACCGACTTTGATGGTCTTCATGGGCGGAGCAGTAGCCTCACTCATAGCTGCTTTTGCTTCTTCGGAGAAGTACGGGCACTTATCAATGCTCACAGCACCCTGTGCAACTTTCATGGAGAAAGCCATACAGGTGGGAGAACCGCATTCTTTACAGTTTTTCTTTGGGGAAAGTTTAAAAATATCAAGACCTTTTAATGCCATAATTATACCTCCTTACACTCCGGATGATCACACAAGAGCCTTGATCATCTTGGAAATCGTAGCAACAGAAACCGGATGTCTGAGAACAACTGCGTCCGAACCGGATGCAAGAACAGCAGCTGCTGTTTCAACTTCCATATCGATTCCGCGCTCTTCCTGCGGACCCCATTCCGGCATATCTGCTTCAGAAGCGATGGATTCCTTTACGCCCCATGTTTCGCTTCCGACAGGAGTAATAATCGGCATCTGAAGGGTTGCATCACCCTGCTGCAGAGCAGCCAGTTTGATACGGTCAAGAGTAGAAATAACATACTCAAAACCATAACCGGCAGCAGCGGTACCAGGCTGCATAACTACAGACTTGCTGTCTACACCAAGCTGTGTAAGAAGCACGTTCAGCTGTTTTGCAAGGTTGATATCATCAGCGGATTCTGCAGCAACGACCTGCTTGTAAGCGAGACCTGCGGCAGCACCGATCTGTTTGTAGTTCTCTTCCTTTGCAGCAAGGATCATAGCATTGCGTCCATCCAGAGCTTCAGCAGCCTTTGCCAGAAGCTCGCCGTCCTTTTCGACGTTCTTGCAGCCGCAAACCACAAGCGGAAGGTCTGTAGCAGCAGCTACATCCTTGACAATTGCGATCAGTTCATCTGTAGACTTGTTTTCTCCGTTCGGATCGCCGCCTTCCAGGCTCAGGCTCAGGAAATCAACACCTTCAAACTCAGAAGCCTTTTTTGCCATATCGGCCACGGAGGTGCATCCTTCATAGAATTTCTGAATGCACTCCGGCTCTGCAGCAACGCCGCCGTCCGTGATCTCGATACCAACACGGGGAGCATTTGCAACAGGAGCGTCAAAAGAATAGAAAGGCAGCGTATTCTCTCCTCCGAGAGTGATCGCTTTATCACCGGTTCCGAGTGTCAGCGCGTTGATGCTGGCGGAAAACTTTCCGGATTTCGCTGTAAATGGCATTACAAAATTACCTCCTTAAAAACAGTATACGTTAAATACCAGGCCCTGTACCCTGGCAGGAACAGGGTCGGAACAGGATCGGTCAAAATTAATTATGGCAGTACAGCCACCTGTTGTCGTACAAAAGCTAAAGACTCAAGAAAACGACAAAGTCGTTTTCTTTCATTAATCGATCTGCATCTGCCTTTAGCATCCATTGCATAAATGCATGCCTGCTTTCAGGCAGATGCCTACATGACAGCAGGCTGTCATGTGAAAGAAAAGCGAAGCTTTTCTTCAGATCGATTACATCATCGGTTCCATTTCGAGAGCGGGATGTCCTTTTTCTGCAAGGAAGTTCATCAGTGCTTCGGGATCGTCCGCAGTAACGGTCTCATCTGCGATCATATCTACGAAGTTGTCGATGTCATAGAGTTCCTTAGCGGTCTGATTCAGACGCTCAGCAACAGAATCCTTCAGATCCTTCGGCATCCAGACGATACGTGCTACGCCGCCCTCTGCCTTCATGAACTTCTTGGAAGCGATGAAATGACGGCCATGGCCCATGAAGCCCGGAGTCTGAACACCGCCGCCGGTCATGGAAGCCAGCTCGGAGAAGGTCATTCCGATCGGGGTCATGCCTGCATACTCACGGTTTGCGATGCATACGCCGTTGGAAAGAGGCTCGATACCGCAGATGCACTCGAAGCAGCCGCAGCTGGTCATCGGTTTTTCGATGATGGAGTACAGGGAAACGTCTTCCAGAGCACCCTGGGAGAATTTCTG
>CADCPK010000097.1 GCA_902803215.1 uncultured Lachnospiraceae bacterium | reverse complement strand
TATACGATAAAGGACGGCAGGAAGTGCCTTGCTGTCGGGGCTGAAGGGGAGATCGGCGCAGCCGCCACCGCCCTTACGGTCAAGGCAGACGGAAAAATCCATATTCCGAAAAGCAAGGCTGTAACCGAATGGGTTGGCGAAGATTTCCAGTTCGCCGAGGCCGAGGCAAAGGGCGAAGTGAAGGTCGGCCATGCGGAGGCTAAAGCCGGCGGGAAGGCCCGCTGGATCGCAGGCAAAGGGCCGGAGATTGTCGCTGAAGGCAATGTCGGCGCGTATCTGGCAAAGGCGAACGGTACTGTGTCCGGTACGCTGATGGGCGTAAAGGCCAGCGCTACCGGCGAGGTCAGTGTCGGCTTCGGTTTATCCGGCAAGTTCGGTTTAACCGGCGGAAGGCTCCGTGCGGAGTTTGGAGCCGCACTCGGACTCGGAGCCAAGATCAGCTTCGACCTGGATATCGGCGGAGCGGTTGACGGGGTCAAGAACCTTGCCAGCAAGACGTTCCAGACGATCAAGGACAGTGTGCCGACACTCATAACAAAAGCCGCGCCCGTCATTGAGTCGGCGAAGACTGTTGTGAAGGAAACGGCGAAGGAAGTTGTGAATGCCGTGGGAGATGCGATCGTCAATCTGACCAAAAAAGTTTTCTCATGGTGGTAAGCCGGATTTCACATTGGACGGACCCGAAAAAAGACAGGCATGCTGCATCAAATCGTGACGAATTTTAATTTGGCAAAAAACAATATACGTAAAAACAATATATCCAGAATCATCAAATCAATCAAGAAAAGGAGAAAAGAAATGGCAGAGTTTACTGTAACAGCAGCGGAAGTAAGAAACCAGGCAGCACAGCTGAAAGAGCTGAATGCAAAATTCAGAACCGCCGTCGGGGAGCTGGAGGCGGAAGTCGGAAAACTGACGGCTATGTGGGAAGGCGAAGCGCATGACGCTTTTGATGTCGCTTTTAAGAATAATAAGATCAAGATGGACAATTTCTACAACGCAATTGAGAAATACTGCGTCACCCTTTCGGAGATCGCCGTCAACTATGCAAATGCGGAAAACAAGAACGTGGCGACCGCGGGCGGCAAGTGAACCCCGGAAACGAAGCGAAGCAGAACGCGGCAACCAGCCTGATATATGTGATATAAAAAGCAGTCTTCATGAAAAAGATGCTTAAGAAGAAAGTGAGGAATAGAAAATGGCAAACGTAATTCGCGTAACACCGGAAGAATTAAAGTCAGCAGCCGGCAGGCTTGAGGCAAAGAACACAGAGATGAAAAGCCTGACCCAGAATATGACGGAGACCGTGACGAAGCTCACGGGAAGGATCTGGAGCGGCGAAGCCCAGACGGAATATATCAATCGGTTTAAGGGCCTGGAACAGGATATCATAAAGCTGCATGAACTGATCAAGAAGCATGTGGATGACCTGAACCTGATCGCCAATGAGTACCAGACCACAGAGACAAAGAACCTGGAGGAAGCAGGCAACCTGTCTTCGCAGGTGATCAGCTGAGACCATAGGATGAGGAGAGACTGACTATGTGGGACGGATTGTTACCGATCGGCAGTGTGGTGCTGCTGAAGGGCGGCGAGGTGCCGCTTATGATCATCGGACTGTGCCAGACCAGGATAGAGGAGGCCGACAATCCCACAACGATATTTGACTATGTGGGCGTGGGCTATCCGATGGGATTGACAAAGCCTGATGAAATGTACAAGTTTAACAGAGAGGCGATTGAGAAGGTATACCACATCGGCTATATCACGGACGAGATGCTGGAATTCCTTCCAACCGTTGAGGATCTTATGCAGCGCCTGCGTGACGGCTCCATTACAGCAGCGGATCTCAGGGACGTTCCTGAGGATGAAGCCGGAGAAGAGGCTTAAGAGAGATCTCCGTATCACGTGCCCCGGAAGCTTTATGGCTTCGGGGTACGTGTTTTTTTCGTTCATCATTGACATAAACCGGGAAAATATTCCATTGTCCGTCTGCGTACACAGGCCCCCTTATATGCTATAACCGTGCAGCAGATAATACATCATCACAGGCGTGAAGGGCGCCGGAATAATAAGGGGGAACATATGAAGCACCATATCGAGTACGATGACTTTGGGGAATATGTGGAAATGTATGATGGAGAAGGACTGTATGTGG
>CADCPK010000096.1 GCA_902803215.1 uncultured Lachnospiraceae bacterium | reverse complement strand
CTTTTACGTATACCGGATTCACAGAGGTGAGATGAACCGCAATATTGAGTTCATCAAGACCATGGAAGTTACTGCCCACAGGGGAGCCTCGAGACAGTATCCCGAGAACACGATGTCGGCATTTTACGGTGCGATCGAAGCAGGTGCGGACTGGATCGAGCTGGATATCCACCAGAGCAGTGACGGGCAGATCTATGTGATGCACGATGACAATTTCCGCAGGACGACAGGATATAACGCGAAGGCCTGGGATCTCACGTACGAGGAGATAGCGAAGCTTGATGCGGGGAGCTTTAAGGGAGAGGAGTTTGCGGGCGAGCGGATCCCCCTGCTTTCAGAGGCGATAGAGCTTGCAAAGGAAGTGGGCATTCGGCTGAATATTGAGCTTAAGCCTTCCTTATATGAAAAGGGAATGGAGGAGCGTCTTGTCGAGCTGCTGCATGAGACGGAGTTTACCGACAGGTGTGTGGTGACTTCGCAGCAGTACAATTCGATATCGAAGATCAAGCAGCTTGATGAAACCATCACAACGGTCTATGTCACCGGGTTTGCGTACGGAAATGTCAACAGGCTTCTTTATGCGGATCATTTCAGCGTCAAATCGACCAGTATCACGCCCGGTCTGGTGCGCCGTGTGCATAATGCAGGCAAGCAGATCTATGCGTGGACGGTAAACAGCCGGGATTCGATCAATCTGATGATCGATCGTGAAGTGGATAATATCATCACTGACAATGTGGCGCTTGCCAAGCGGTGTATAGCGCAGGAGATGGCCAGTGATACAGTCAATAATCTGATACAGTTCCTGAACAGGAAGATCCGTCTGGGGAGCTTCCGGTTTGGGGGATAACAATAAAGAAAGAGGTTTTTATGAATTGTGTGATAGATGTAGGAGGCGGGCTCCGGGGGATCTATGCCGCGGGAGTTTTCGATACCTGTATGGAGCAGAATGTGCAGTTTGATACCTGCTTTGGGATCTCTGCGGGCAGTGCCAATGCGGTCAGCTATATGGCGGGGCAGAAAGGGCGGAACTATAAGTTCTATACCGAGTATGCGTTCAGAAAGCAGTATATGAGCCTGGGCAATCTGGTGAAAAGCGGCTCCTACCTCGATCTGGATTATATTTATGGGACGCTGAGCAACAGCGGCGGAGAGTATCCGCTGGATTACCGTGCGATGAAGGCTTCGGGCAAGCAGCTTTATGTTGTGGCGACGAACGCATTTTCGGGGCGGCCGGTCTATTTTACTTTGGATGATATGTCGCAGGACGATTATGGCCCGATCAAGGCTTCTTCGTGTGTGCCGGTGATCGATAAGCCGTATCTTGTGGATGATGTTCCTTATTTTGACGGGGGGCTCAGTGATCCTATTCCGATCAGAAAGGCTCTTGCGGATGGGTATGATAAGATCGTGCTGATCCTGACCAGGCCGGTGGATGGTTACAGAAAGCCTGACACCGATATTGCGCTTGCCAGACTTTTGCTGCTTTCGTATCCGAATGCGGCGCGGGCGCTGGCCAGAAGGGCGGGGTATTATAACCGGAGCCTGGAGATGGCCAAGCGTTATGAGAGGCAGGGCAGAGTGTTGATCGTGGCTCCTGAGGACATCGGGAAGATGAAGACGCTTACGAAGGATGTGGATGCGCTTCATATGATGTACGAGGAAGGTTTGAAGGACGGGGAGAAGATCAGGAGTTTTTTGGAGAGCTGAGAATTTTTGTGGTAGTGATAATGAACAACGGAGGTTTGTTTGGCTGACTTAACAGATTACATTATTAAGAAGGGCGGTAAGTCCTTTGCGGAACGTAAATTTAATGATGTGGACAATCTGGTCCTTTGTTATCTGGTGTACTATGATTTTACGGGTATCGTTCCGGGATTTCGTAAAGACAGGTCCGGGAGTATTTCGCTGCATGATGCCATGAAGCGGTATTTTGCGGTTCATGGTCTTTCGCAGAAGAATGTGGTGCCGGGGATACTCAGGGGTGCGGGGCGCAGCCGGCGGTTTGGGGACTGCCGGCTCTCTGCTTTTATTTCGCCGGTCATCGCGAAGAGAAGGACACAGTTTGCGGGGATTCATTTTAATCTGGGCAATCATCTTCATTATGTTGCTTTTCGGGGGATAGATTCGAGTCTTTTCGGCTGGAAAGAGGCGTTCCAGATGAGTTATAAGGTGACGAAGGCGCAGAGGCATGCGGCGGCTTATCTGCGGGCGGTGATCAGGATGACGGTTAAGAGGGATCCTGAGGCTTTGTTTATGGTCGGTGGGCATTCCAAGGGTGGAAACCTGGCTGTGTTTGCTTCTTCTGTCTGTGAGGAGAAGTACCGTCGTCGTATTGTGCAGGTTTATTCTAATGATGGGCCGGGTATTTCTCTTTCGAGGTCTTTGCATGAGAGATATGAGCAGATTCGTCATATGGTGCGGAAGATCGTGCCGGAGTATTCGGTTTTTGGGATGATTTTTGAGAAGGATCTGCCTTCGCTTATTGTGAAGAGCAGTGCGAAGGGGATCAATCAGCATGAGCCTATGTCGTGGCTGGTGGATGATGATCATTTTATTACGGCCGACAGGAATATTAAGAGCAGTGTTCGGCTGAAGCGGGCGATCAATCGGTGGGTTCGGAGGATCAGGCCGGAGGACAGGAAGGTGTTTGTGGCGGAGCTTTTTGAGGCCATCGAGGATGTGGGCAGGCGGAGTCAGGAAGAGGCTGTGGGCAGGATGAAGAGGATGCGCATGGTGCTTTCGCAGACGGGGCCGGTGACGAGGCGGACGCTGCTGAGGCTTCTGTGGGCTTACTGGGGCTGAGGCAGGCGGCCTAACAGCCCATGCCCTGCGGCCCGACAGCCCGGGCTCCATATCAGGCCGCAGAGCGAAGTGGCATCAGTCTGTGAACAGGTGCCTGCTGATCCTCAGAGCCAATCTGCTAAGAAGAACTAGAGCCGCCGCTCAGGAGAGCCTTCGCGGCTAAGTTCTTCTAAGCATCTTGTCTCTTCGGGCAGGCACAACAGTTCACAGCCTGATGCCACTTCGCTCTGCGGCCTGATGTGGAGCCCGGGCTGTCGGGCCGCAGGGCATGGGCTGTTGGGCCTTGGGTGGTTGGCTGCGGGAGGTATTCGGTTAGTACAGGATTAGGATTTTGGGTATTGACTATTATTTGAAGAACAATTATAATTGCTAGCGTAAACAATAATTCTTCGGGGCAGGGTGACCGCATTGGCGGAATTCCCGACCGGCGGTATAGTCCGCGAACTGCTGTGGTCCTCCATGGCGGCCGATCCGGTGCGATTCCGGAACCGACAGTACAGTCTGGATGAGAGAGGAAGCTGCCGGCAGATTCTGCTGTGTGTGTGCCGTTAATGTGCCCCCGGTGAATACCGGGGGCTTTTTTATTGACAGGGCATGATACTGCATCACCGGAAACTTCTTCTTTTTACAAAACCCTGATAAGGGACATGCAGAAAAGGAGAGATGCATCATGTCGAACACAACAGAAACTGCAATCAAGAGAACAACAGGAACGAGCCTCAACATCCGTACAGTGGCCGGTATCGGTGTGCTGGCGGCGGCGGCTTTCGTGCTTCAGATGATCGAGATTGGGCTTCCGTTTATGCCTGCTTTCATCAAGTTTGATTTTTCGGACCTGCCGGCGCTCATTGGGGCGTTTTCGCTGGGGCCGGTGAGCGGTGTCTTTATCGAGCTGATCAAGAACATCCTGCACACGATGGATTCCGGAAGTTTTGGTGTAGGGGAGCTTTCCAACTTCCTGCTTGGTGCCGTGTATGTTGGTACAGCCGGTATCATTTATGGCAGAGTTCGCAACAAAAAGGGTGCGCTGATCGGTTCTGTTGTCGGTGCTGCGGCTATGGCGATCATGTCCGTTCCTTTTAATTATTTTATCGTTTATCCTGTTTATTATAATTTTATGCCGGAAGAGACGATCCTTGGTATGTATCAGGCAATTCTGCCGGGAGTGAAGAGTATTTTCCAGAGCCTTCTGTGCTTCAACCTTCCGTTCACATTTGTCAAGGGTATGGTTGATGTGCTGATCACATTCCTTGTATACAAACGTCTGTCTCCGATCCTCAAGGGCACGATGCGCTGATCTGTGCTGTTCGGGCTTGCTCGACTGCGTTTTTAGAGACGATCGGGACAGGCAACGGGGTGGGAGAGGTTCCTTCCGGATATTAACCGGAGGGAGATCATGAAAAAAAGAAAAGAAGACCGCTATGAGATGCTGACGTGCACTCCTGTTCCGCAGTTGATCCTGCGGCTGTCGGTGCCGACCATTATCAGTATGCTGGTCACCGGAATATACAATACGGCCGACACTTTTTTTGTCGGCCGTATTTCTACGCAGGCGACTGCGGCTGTGGGCCTGGTTTTTTCTGTGATGGCGGTGATTCAGGCTCTGGGCTTTTTTGCGGGGCATGGTTCGGGCAATTTTCTGTCCAGGATGCTTGGTGCGGGTGAGCGGGAGAAGGCGGAGAATATGGCCTCCACCGGATTTGCGATTTCTTTGATCGTGGGTGTCGTTGTGGCAGTGGTCGGCAATATTTTTGCGGAACCCATAGCTTATGCGCTTGGTGCCACCGATTCTTCGCTTCATGATACGCTTAGTTATATGCGTATCATTCTGATCGGGGCGCCGTTTATGATGGGGCAGTTTGTGATCAACAATCAGCTCAGATTTCAGGGCAATGCGTTTTATGCCATGATCGGGCTGATGTGCGGTGCGGTCATCAATATCGGTCTTGACCCTCTGCTCATGTTTGTTCTTGATCTGGGGGTCGCGGGTGCCGCGATGGCGACGGTTTCCGGTCAGATCATCAGTTTTATCGTTCTGTTTATCGGGAGCAGGCAGGGCGACAATATCAGGATGCGCATCGGGAATGTTCGCATTAACGGTTATTATCTGAGAGAGATCATTAACGGCGGAGCTCCCTCTCTTTTCCGGCAGGGGCTGGCTGCTGTTGCCACGCTGCTGCTCAATCACGCGGCGGGCAGCCTGGGGGGAGATGCCGCTATCGCGGGTATGTCGGTGGTGACCAGGGTGCTGATGCTTCTGTCGTCCGCGCTTATCGGGTTTGGACAGGGATTTCAGCCGGTGTGCAGTTTCAATTATGGGGCGAAGCTTACCGGGCGTGTCAGAGAGGGGTTTTTCTTCTGTGTTAAGTGGGGGACTTTGTTTTTGACGTGTGCGGCTGCGGTGTGTCTGTTTTTTGCGCCGGGGATCATCGGGATTTTCAGGGATGATCCGGCGGTCATCGAGGTGGGTACCGTGGCGCTGAGAGCACAGGCGGCCTCGCTGCCGCTTATGGCTTTTATTGTGATGACGAATATGATGCTGCAGTCGATGGGCAGGGGATTTAAGGCGTCTGTGGCTTCGTCTTCCAGGAACGGGATCTTTTTTATTCCGCTGATCATTATTCTTCCCCGTGTGCTGGGGCTTACGGGGGTCGAGATCACGCAGGCGTGTGCGGATGTGCTGTCGTTTTTGCTGGCGATACCGCTGGCGGTTTCGGAGCTGAGGCTGATGAAGAATACACAGTAAAGCCTGAAGGTTAAGGCACTGTCAGTCTGCGCTTCGGTGTAATGGCGTCACAATTCGAAAATATTTCTGCGTATATCGCTCTTTTTTCGATTGAGTTGCATCAGAAATCCCACCGCGGTTTGATCTCTGTTGGTTGTAAAGTAATTGAGGACCTGTGAAATGTTTTCTTTCAGGAATGTTTCATAGGCCTTTTTTGCGTCTTCGGACAGTTCGAAGGGATACATGAGGCGGGCTAAGGCCAGCCGGTAGAGGAAGGAGGGATGTTCCTGGCCGAGGGCGTAGGGGAAGCGGCTGTCGTATTCCGGGAAGCGCAGGCGGCGGTCGGTAAAGCAGTTGCGGTAGAGCAGTCCGCTGCCGTGCATTTCGGACATGATGATGCGGGCGGGGGTGTTTTCCACGCCTTCTTCGTAGTATTCGGGGAACGGGAGTATGGCCGTGCGGCCGCCGCGGCGATATTCGACGACGAGTTCTTCGGGGATTTCCATCAGGACGTCGCGCAGGTGGGAACGTTCGTCTTCGGTGACTTCGATGCAGATTTTTTCGATTTTGTGGCAGCCGGTGAATGCGCCGGCGCCGATGTCGGTCAGGGTGCTGCTGAAGCGGATTTCTTTGAGTTTGGCACAGCCGTAGAGAGCATAGCGGCCGAGGCGGCGGACGGTGCGCGGCAGGTCGAGAAGGGTGATTTCCGTGCGGGAGAAGGCATAGGGGCCGATCTCGGTGACCGGGGTACCGTTTAAGGTGTCCGGGACTTCGGCTCTGGGGCCGCCGTGGTAGGCGGTTATGCGGATGGTGTTATCTTTTTCTATAATTTCGTAATCAAACATTGAACAGTAACCTCTGATTCGTGTATTTCAATTGTCAGTATAGCATATGAAGGGATTTCCGTGGTATGATTAATCATAAAGGAAACGGATTTTGGGGGATTCTATGAAAAATGTGATCTACAGGCAGCAGGAGAGGGAGAATCTTCTGTCGGAGCTTGGCGGAGATATTCTCTCCAATGCCCGGAATGAGCTGTATATGAAGATGCGGTTTCTGGGGACGGGGCTCTTTCATTTTAAATTCGCAGCGGATGATGGGATGATCCCGGCGGGGACGGATGGGGAGATTCTGTTTTTTAATAAGGAAAGTATTCCGCAGCTGTTCCGCGAGGATCGGAGGCGGGTCAATCGGCTGTATATGCATATTTTGATCCATTGTCTGTTCTGTCATTTGTTTGTCAGGCCGCAGGAGGATTTGACGGAGAGAGGGGCATCGAATCGGGATAAGGATATGTCTGTCTGGCTGCAGGGAGAAGCCGAAGATTTGTCGGTGGCCGGGGACAGCAGCGATATTGATGAGAGGGAAGCCGCGGCACTTGCCGTGAGGCGGGAGAAAAATGCGAGGTGGAGCCTGGCCTGCGATATTACCGTGGAGTACATCATCGACGGGCTTTATGAGCCGGCTGTGCACCAGCGCAAATCGGCGCAAAGGCTTTTGGTTTATGAGAGGCTGGAGAAGGACCTTCGGGTGGTGACGGCGCAGGGGGTGTATCGGTGGCTTTTGGGGGAACTTCCGTTTGGTGAGGATGAGCTCGTGAGGGAGTTTCGTGTGGATGACCATCGTCTGTGGGAGGATATTTCGCCGCAGAGACGTTCTCGGATGCAGAATCAATGGGAGGATATTCGCAAGAGGATGCAGACGGAGATGGAGACTTTTGCGAAGGAGGCTTCGCAGGATTCCCGGACGCTCTATGATCAGCTTAAGGTGGAGAACCGCAGGCGGTACGATTATCGAGCTTTTTTGCGCAAGTTCAGTGTTTTGCGGGAGGAGACGGAGATCGATCCGGATTCTTTTGATTATATTTTTTATCATTATGGGCTTCAGATGTATGGAAACATGCCGCTCATTGAGCCGCAGGAGACGCGGGAGACCATGAGGATCGAGGAGTTTGTCATCGTGATCGATACTTCGATGTCCTGTAAGCCCCAGCTGGTGCAGCGTTTTCTGGAGGAGACGTATTCGATCCTTACGCAGCAGGAGACTTATGCGCGCAGGTTTCATATTCGGCTGATCCAGTGTGATGAGAGGGTGCAGAGGGATATGCTCATTACGTGCCGTGAGGAGCTGCGGGAGTATATCGAGAATTTTACCGTGGAGGGCCGCGGGGGGACGGATTTTCGTCCTGCGTTTGCTTATGTCAGCGGCCTGGTCAAGGCGGGGGTGTTCAGGCATCTGAAGGGGCTTTTGTATTTTACCGACGGGTACGGTATTTTTCCGGTGAAGAAGCCTGTCTATGATACCGCTTTTATTTTTATGAAGGATGATTATTCGGATGTGGATGTGCCGCCGTGGGCGATCAAGATCATTCTGGATCCGCTTGAGTGGGAAGGGAGTATAAAATAGATGAATATTAAGAGGGCAAAGGAAGAGATCATCGATACGATTCAGTCTTATCTTTTGAAGGATGAGTATGGGGAGTATGTTATTCCGACAGTGCATCAGAGGCCGGTTCTGCTTCTTGGGGCGCCGGGGATCGGCAAGACGCAGATCATGGAGCAGATCGCGGAGGAGTGCGGGATCGGGCTGGTTTCTTATACCATCACGCATCATACCAGGCAGAGTGCTATCGGGCTTCCTTTTATTGTGAAGGAGAACTATGGCGGGCGGGAGTATTCGGTCACTTCTTATACGATGAGTGAGATCGTGGCTTCGGTCTATCAGAAGATGGAGAGGACGGGGCTTAAGGAGGGGATCCTTTTTATCGATGAGATCAATTGCGTGTCCGAGACACTGGCTCCTGCCATGCTGCGTTTTCTGCAGTACAAGTCGTTTGGAAATCAGGAGATTCCGGAGGGCTGGATCATTGTGGCGGCGGGCAATCCTCCGGAGTATAACAAGTCGGTGAGGGATTTTGATGTTGTTACGCTGGACAGGGTAAAGAAGATCGAGGTGGAGCCGCAGTTTGAGGTCTGGAAGGAGTATGCGTATCAGACGGGAGTGCATCAGGCGGTGATTTCTTATCTGAACACGAAGCCGTTAAATTTTTATAAGATGGAGACCACGGTGGATGGGAGGCTTTTTGCCACGCCGCGTGGGTGGGAGGATCTGTCGCGGATCATCAAGGTTTATGAGAAGCTGGGCAAGCGGGTGGACCGTGAGGTGGTGGTCCAGTATATTCAGCATCCGGAGATCGCGGTGGATTTTGCGGATTATCTGGAGCTCAGCAGGAGGTATGAGACGGATTATCGGATCGATGAGATCATGAGCGGGAATATTCCGGATGTGCTGGTCAAGAAGCTTGCGCATGCTTCTTTTGATGAGCGGCTGGGTGTGCTTGGGCTTGTTACGGCGAGGTGTATGAACGGTTTCAGGGCATTTTGCGAGGAGGAGGATTTTCTGAAGAGGCTTCATCCTTTGCTTCTTGAGGCGAAGGCGGCGCTTACGGGGGCGTTCTCAGGGCAGCCGCGGGAGTATTTGAAGGAACTGCTTGCCGGGGTGCGAGAGGAGAAAGCGCGGGCTAAGCGGGCCGAGCTGCTTACGAGGCCGCAGGAGGCGATTTATCGGAGGGTGGAAGCTTTTCTGGAGGATGCGTCTTTGGATGAGCGGCTTTCGGAGCCTGACGGGCCTTTTGCGGTGGTGCAGAGCAGGTTTGGCGAGGTGAATGCGGAGTATTCGGGGCTTTATGACGAGGCGGCGCTGAATCTGGAGCGTGCTTTTGATTTTCTGGAGGCGGCTTTTGGCTCGGGCCAGGAGATCGTTCTGTTTTTGACGGAGATCAATGTAAACCGGGACAGCCTCAGGTTCCTGGGGCAGTACGAGTGTGACAGGTACTATCGCTATAATGAGAGTCTGCTTTTTGAGGAGCGGAGCAGGGAGATTTTGGAGCGGCTATAGTCGGTTGGGCCAATGGGGACGTTTCTCAGTGACCCATTTTTGCTTGCAAAAATGGGTCACTGAGAAACGTCCCCATTGGCCCAATGTGTTTTGGCTCGGACCTGTGAGTTCTCAAGGTGAAAAAAGGGTTGATGCGATGCATCAACCCTCTTCAAGGTATATTGTCTAAGTTAAAACTTTATCAGCCGTCGATCATAAACTCCATCAGTTTAGTGATATCTTCGGGTTCGTAGGCTACGATTTCGACCTCTTCGATCTCGCCGCCGGAGAACACTTTTGCGAGGGATACGAACTGGGAAAGTTTGGATTTCAGGTTCAGCCTGTCGCCTTCGTTGGTGACCAGTTCTACTTTACCTTTGCAGCTGTTGATTACGTCAAAAAATTTGTCGATATTTGAAATGTTCTCTACCTTCATGAACATTATCTCCTTTCTTTTGCCTCTCTTTTTCTCTTTACGCCCCACACTATAGACCTTCTTTTTTGAAAATTCAAGCCTTTTTTCAAACTTCGGCCATTTGTGGAAACTACACAATTTAATGGACTAAGAATTGTGCAATATAACTTTTCCGGAGCGCGAGAGTATTGTGATTTTTACCACGATCCCGGAGAAAGGACAGGGATAGCTTGACTTTTTCGTTTTTTACTGTTAGGATGGAAAACCGTGAAGCCCTTATCAAATGAGGCGTTTTGCAGATCATCAACGTGAGTTCGAGACCTTCCTCACGTAAAACAAAACTAAAGGAGAATGAACCATGAAAAACAAAAGTACTCTGTTTCTTGCTCAGGGAGCCATGATTGCGGCTGTGTACGTAGTCCTGACTCTGGTCTTTGCCCCCATAAGCTATGGGGAAGTGCAGGTCCGTGTTTCGGAGGCGCTCACTGTCCTTCCGTTCTTTACGTCTGCGGCAGTTCCCGGCCTGTTTGTCGGGTGCCTTATTGCGAACATTTTGGGCGGTGCGATCCTTCCCGACATTATTTTTGGCAGTATTGCCACACTTTTGGGAGCGGCCGGCACTTATCTGTTAAGGAAGAGAACGCGCTTTCTTGCTCCGGCTCCGCCTATCGTGGCGAACACGGTCATCGTACCGTTTGTCCTCTACTACGGCTATGGCGTGAACCTTCCCATTCCGTTTATGATGCTGACGGTGGGTGCAGGTGAAGTGATTTCGTGCGGAGTGCTCGGTCTGATCGTGCAGACGGTGCTGATGAAGTACAGAAAGGTGCTGTTTGGGAAGAAGCAGGAGAGTTTCAGCTGAATAAAGTGAAACCGGGGGACGGTTCGAGACCACTTTATTCGTACGAAAACCCGGAGGCTTCCCCCACCGCCTTATCCAGCATTTCCGGATTGGCGAAGATATGATGCAGGAGCTTTAAGCTGCGGGCGAAGTAGAAGCCGTCGGCGATGCGTTCGTCGAGGGTTGCGCCGATATCGATCAGGGTGCGGAGCTCTTTGCTTCCGTCGGGCTGCAGCACTTCGGCGTTGTAGTATTTGCCGATCGTGACCATTATGCTGTTGGTCCCGTAATTGTTCAGATGGTGGTAAACCGCGGGGCACTTGATACTGCCCAGGTTGCTGCAGAGGATAGTGGTGTAGTTGGGGTCGCCGTCGGTGAGAAACTTCGGGTTGATGCCCCAGAAATCCAGTATTCTTATAATGCGGATGACCACGGCAAGGATCGGCCGTGGAATGGCCGCGAAGGCGTCGAGCAGGGAATCGATCCCGCCTGTGGCATGTTCGCTCTTTCGAATCTCTTTGACATCCCCGACGATCTTTCGGCTGATGGAGTCGAGGGAATCGGTATCCTCGGGCACAAGAACCATCAGCGATTCTTCTCCCTGATCGCTAAACCTGCGTTTGACGACGAAGCTCAGGCTTATCTCGTTGCGCTCATACAGGCGGTAGCCCTGGATGAAGCGGTTCATTTTGGGACGTTCACGCACCATACGCGCGAGGGCAGTAATGATGCAATGGAAAACCGTCGTCGTGTATTCGGGATGTGATGCATTTTTTTCTTCGATATATTTGAGAAGTTCCGTGCAGTCGATGGTGTCGTGCAGGTAAACTTCGCAGTCGGTACGTTTGGGCATCAGATAGGCCATGACGGTCTGAAGGCCGGGAGCCTTGACCATTCGGCCGTCCCGACGGTCTCCCCGGCGGCGGGCAGGAGTATTTTGCGGTTTATTCTTATTTGATGACATATTTATATGTATATAATCCTTTCCTTTTTCTAATGAAGCTTCCTTTTCTTATGAGTCCTCCCTTGCAGCTTCTAATGATGCTTCCTTCGCAGCTCCTTATGAGGTTTCCTTTGCGGCTTCTTAAGAGGCTTCTTTCGCAGCCTCTTCTTCAAGCCTTCGATAAGCAACCTTGCCCACAAGTGTATGGGGAAGATCCTTGCGGAATATCATTTCTTTCGGTATAGCATAGGCAGCTACGTTCTGCTTTAGTTTTTCCATTATGCGTTCACGGCAGGCTTCTTCCTCTTTTTTCCCTTCTTTGAGAACGATATATGCGCGCACCCGCTGCATCCTTCGGGGATCCGGCACACCGATCACGCAGCTGTATGCCACCTCGGGACAGCTGTCGATCACGTTTTCGATCTGGCTCGGGTATACGTTATAGCCGTTGGTGATGATCATCCGTTTCTTGCGCTGCTTGAAATAGACGTATCCTTCCTCGTCCATATACCCAAGATCTCCGGTGTACAGCCAGGTGTCCCCGTCTTCTCTTTTCCTGAGTGTCTGTGCGGTCTCCTGCGGATTGTCAAGATAGCCCAGCATGACGGAAGGGCCTTTCAGGATGATCTCGCCCATCTCTCCGGGCGGAAGAACCTTTTCCCCTTTGGCGTCCACGATCTTATACGATGTGTCCGGGAACGGCAGTCCGATGCTGCCTGCCTTATATTCATCGCGGGGCGTGAGACAGCTCGCGGTAACACATTCCGTGAGTCCGTAGCCCTCGCGCACCTGGATCCCGGCATTGTGCGCCGAGAGGAAAGCGTCGATCTTCTTTTTCAGCTCTACCGAGAGGGAATCGCCCCCGCAGAACATTCCTCTGAGGCAGCTTAGATCTACGCCGTCAAGCTGAGGCATGTGCAGCAGCGCTTCAAATATGGTCGGTACGCCGGCGATGAAGTTGGGCTGCTTCTTTACCAGCATCTCCGCGTAACTTTTGGTGTTGAAGGTCGGCATCAGAATACAGCATGCACCGCTGATGAGGATGGTATGGATGTTGATGCCGAGCCCAAACCCATGAAAACAGGGCATGCAGCTGAGCATCTTGCAGCCTTTGGTGAGCTCCATCCCTATGGCCTCGTGCGCCTGCAGCGCGCAGGCGTTAAAATTCAGGTCGGAGAGGCAGATCCCTTTGGGCGTGCCGCTTGTTCCGCCGCTGTACAGGATGACCGAAGTATGTGCAGGGTCGAAGACAGACTCCGGGAGAGGCGTGTCTTTCGGTGCCTTGTACAGAAACCATGGCCATCTTATGCCGCCTTTGCCGTAAGGAAAGCGAAGAAACGGGGCCCCTTTGCTGACGGTGAAGGCAGCAGCGAAATGGGGCGGCAGTTCATCCTGCATGCGGGTCACCAGAACGGTGACAGGGTGCTTCACGTCTTTCAGCGCTTCCAGAACCTTTTCATAAAACATGTCCACGGTGAGGATCATTTTGCTTTTGGAAAGGTTGAGATAAAAGCTGATCTCGGAGGGAGCCGAAAGAGGGTGTACCATGTTGGCGACAGCACCTATGCGGTTCAGCCCGTAAAAGGCATCGAGAGTCTGCGGAATATTGGGAAGGCATAGAGTCACGGAATCCCCGCGCTTTATTCCTGCGAAGGTGAAGGCACGGGCGGCGGTCAGGATCCTGCCGATAAATTGACGATAGCTTGTCCGCCTTCCGTAAAATTCGAAGGCGGGGGCATCGGGGAATTCTTCCGCCATGCGCTCTACCATCTGAAACATGGTGAGAGATGGGTAATCCAGGTGATCTTTTTGTCTGAACGGTTTTTGTCTGTTATTCATTATTGTTCGGCTTTCTTAGTTATTTTGAGGCGAAATCCGCCTTCTATAGTGTACCGAAAAACGGTTTAAATTTCAACATCTGTTTCCTTATTGAAGGTAGTTTCGAAATTTGATATACTTTTTGCAGCAATATGTTTGAGAAGGAAGACGTTATGACAGACATCACTTCGCTTATCATCTATGAGGACAACGAGATCGTCGTAGTCAGAAAACCGGCCGGGCTCCCCGTGCAGCATAAAGGTTTTTCCGTGCAGGATCTCGAGAGTATACTGAAAAATCACACAGGCAACGCGTATCTGGCGATCATTCACAGGCTCGATCAGCCCGTGGAAGGCCTGCTCGTCTTTGCGAAGAGCAAAAAAGCGGCGGCAGCGCTGAACGCGGATATGCAGGCGGGGAAGATCAAAAAAGAATACATGGCTCTGACGGAATGCAAAGAGGGAAAGTGCGCACCTTCGGGAATGCTGACCGACTATCTGCTTAAGGACGGAAAGACAAACACTTCCCGCGCCGTGCCGAAAGGAACCGCGGGGGCAAAGGAAGCAAGGCTTTCCTATAAAATTCTGCCCGAAACGTCCGATTTCAAAGAAGGCTATGCTCTGCTGCATGTCGCGCTTGACACGGGCAGACACCATCAGATCCGCGTACAGCTGGCGCATGCGGGCATGCCGATACTCGGCGACCGAAAATACGGAGGAGCTGCCGGGGAAAAGAACATGTACAACGGTCCGCTTTGCCTTTGCGCATACCGGCTGTCCTTTACCCATCCGACAGACAGGAAAAAAATGGAGTTTGAGACCGTCCCGGAATATCTTTCGGATCCGGAGGTCCTTAAAAGGAGGCAAATATGAAGAACGGAGATTTACGAAGCACGATACTTGAAACCGAACTTCTCCCTCAGCAGACCGGAATGTTCTACCTGGGCCAGGTGGGCTTTCTCTTTAAATTCCGCGGAAAATATATTCTGGTAGATCCGTACCTCACGGACTATGTCGACCGGAATTTCAGCACGGAAGCAGTGCAGTGGGTCAGAAGATACCCTGCGCCGATACTCCCGTCGGAGGTTGACTTTGCGGATCTGGTTCTGTGCACCCACCCGCACGCCGACCACGCCGACCCCGAGACACTCACAGCGATCGCGAAGGCTTCCGAAAAGGCAGTCTTTGCCGGCCCTGCTTCGGTTTGCGCGGCGTACCGTTCTTACGGGATCCCGGAAGAGAGGATATGCTGTCTTACGATCGATGAGGAGAAAGAATTCTTCGAAGATATCTGTGTGACGATGATCCCCGCGGCCCATGAGGAGCTCCATCCCGACGGAAACGGCGGCTACGAGGAGACCGGCTATATATTGAACCTTGGCGGCAGAAGGATTTTTCACTCGGGCGACTGCTGTCCGTATGCGGGCCTGGAACAGCGCATCATGAACTGCGATGTGCTGATGCTGCCGGTGAACGGGAGAGATTATTTCAGACGTTATGAGAAGGACATCATAGGATGCTTCGAGCCCGCCGAGGCGGCCATTCTTGCCTCCCGCACAAATGCGGGACTGCTCGTTCCGATGCATATCGACCTGTATGATGTCAATTCGCTGAACCCGGCAGTCTTTGTCGATATTCTGCAGACAGTGGACCGCAGACAGCGCTTCCATATATTTATGCCGGGGGAGATGTATATCCTGCCCTGAACCTGCCGATATAAAAAATAAATGAAACTGTGGACGAAGGGCGTATTTCGTGTATAATAGAAGCTGGTAAAAAAAGGCCGAAGCACCTGAAGCTGAAGCCGTACAAACATGATCGAACAGGCAAAAATCCCATCGCTGAAGACGATTCACATGGATTTTTGCCGTATCTGTGAAGATTGACGAACAGATAAATGGGGATTAACATTCTTACGGGAAAGGAAATATTAATGTAAGAAACGGAGAATTGCCATGAAGAAATTATTGTGCGCAGCTGCTTTTCTGACGTCCGCTGCAGTTCTGCCATTCGCGGTCACTTCTGCGGAGAATGCAAAGGAGGATGTTTCGGAAGCTGCTGAGGAGTCGCCGCAAGTATCGGTCGATGCAAACCTCCGGTTTATGCCGGGGTCGAGGATAGCGGTGGTGACCAAAAATACCAAAGGAGCCTTCTGGGAACAGCTGCATGCCGGAATGGAAGACGCGGTAAAAGAAGTGAACGATACATTCGGCCTTTCCGGGGACGATAAGATCACGATGACCTATGAAGGACCGGGGGACGAAAAAGAAGTCGAGGATCAGATCAACACGATCGACGCCGTGATAGCGGAGAACCCGGATGTCCTTTGCCTGTGCGCGGGAGATATGGATTCGTGTCAGGCACAGCTGGAAGAGGCGAGCGACAACGGAATACCGGTCGTCGTTTTCGACTCAAGGGTCGCGGATATGTCGCTTGTATCGGCGTACCGTACCACGGACAACCGGATGCTCGGCAGCATTGCCGGCGAAAAGATGTCCGAAGCGCTGGGCGGAAGCGGAGAGATCATCGTTTTTTCGGCGCAGGAGAAGACGTCCACCTCCCGCGAGAGGGTGGAAGGTTTCCTGGATGTGCTGGATGACTATTCGGATATTCATGTCAACGAGATCATCTATGACGACCAGGTGGAGGACATGGCGGCAGCCATGCAGGAAGCCCTGGAAAGCGATCCCGAGGTCGATGCGGTGTATTGTGCGAACGATAATACGTCTCTCGTATTCCTGAGCCTTCCGCATGACGAGGAAAACCCGCTCATCTTTATCGGAACCGACGCTTCCAAAAAACAGCAGGAAGCGATCAGGGACGGAAGAGAGCTGGGGTGTGTATCGCAGAACCCTTATGCGATGGGGTATCAGACGATACTGACTGCGGTTCGCCTTACCGATGTGGATGCACCTGCCGATATCGAGGAGGAGCTTCTTATCGAGCCAAAGTGGATCGACGCGGATAACCTGGACGATCCCGAGATCAAAGAATATCTGTATGGTTAAACAGCCGGAAGTCACGGACGGGGTACGATAACAGAGAGGGGATGAAGGTCATGAAACAGTGGTCACAGATCATTAAGCAGCTGACGCTGCTGACCCAATTCGGTCTTTCTCTTATCACGCCGCTTCTGCTCTGCCTGTTTATCAGCTATGTGATCATGTCCCATACCGGTGCCGGCTGGGTGTTTATTCCGGGGTTTTTCTTCGGAATCGGCGGTTCCGCCACCTTTGCGTGGAAGTTCTACGGGACGATCGTCAATAAGGAAAACAAAAAGAAGAAACAGAGCAGAGGCAGATCCTTCAACAGGCACTGACCTTAAGACCACTCCCCGAAAACAGGAGGAATTATGAAAGGTAAAAGCAGCACCGCCGAGGCGGTCAAAAAAGAAACCCGGAATATCGCGGTTTCCGAGATCATCGGCGTGGCGATCATGTTATTGGTTTTTTTTATACTGCACATGCTGATCCCCGATAAAGTACCCTTTGATTACAGGGTCGTGCTCGCCGGAATTGCAGGCGGCGGGATCGCAGTGCTGAATTTCTTTTTAATGGGAATTACGGTCCAGAAAGTTGCGGAGACCGAAGATGAGCAGGCAGCGGTGCGGAAGATGCGTACGAGCTACACATACCGTATGCTGCTGCAGGGCCTCTGGGCAGTGTTATCCATTGTCCTTCCCTGCTTCCAGTTCGCCGCCGGCCTTATTCCCCTGCTTATACCGGGAGCGGCTATAAAGGCTCGCGGTTTCAGAATACACAGTAATCATCCGGCCTGACACCCTCCGGGTATCATACATGACCGGATCTGCAAACAAAAAAGGAGGTGGGAAACCTTATGGATCTGGATATTTCGGGGGCCAGAGTGTTTTTTGAGCTGCCCGTTGACCTGCCGATTCTCGGCAAGCTGCAGATCAGTGAAACGATCGTGGTAAGCTGGCTGGTCCTTATCCTGATCACAGGTCTTTGTATCTGGCTGACTCATGATCTGAAGGAAGAGAATATCAGCAAGAGACAGGCGGTCGCAGAGCTGCTGGTCGAGACGGCCAACAACTTTGTGATCGGAAATATGGGGGAAAAATTCCGCTATATGATCCCGTTTGTGGCGGCACTTTTCGCGACCAGCGTGGTGTCGAACCTGATCAGTCTCATCGGACTCCGAAGTCCGACGGCCGATCTTTCGACCGAAGCTGCCTGGGCGGTGGTGGTGTTCATCATGATCACGTCCCAGAAGATCAAGGCAAACGGCGTGGGCGGATATCTCAAGGATTTCACGACACCTATACCGGTGATGACCCCGTTCAACATTCTGTCGGAGATCGCGACCCCGATCAGTATGGCCTGCCGTCACTTCGGCAACATCCTTTCGGGTGTTGTCATCAATGGCCTTGTCTACGCGGCGCTTGCGCTTGCCAGCTCGGCACTTTTGGGACTTATCCCGGGTGCAGTCGGAGATGTCCTCTCCAAGATACCGATACTGGATGTCGGTGTGCCGGCGGTTCTTTCGGTGTACTTTGACTGGTTCTCGGGAATCATGCAGGCCTTCATCTTCTGCATGCTGACTACCCTGTACATCGCGAACGCGGCGGGAGAGACGTAAATCTGCTTTAACCAAATCAAATTTTACAAACATATTTTTTTTTCAGGAGGAATTACTATGGATTTCACAGTTCTTGCGAAAGGTATTGCACTTGCAGGATGCGCTATTGGTTCGGGATGTGCCCTGATCGCGGGTATCGGCCCCGGTATCGGTGAAGGTAATGCGGTTGCCAAGGGTCTTGAGGCTATCGGCCGTCAGCCCGAGTGCAAGAGCGATGTTACTTCTACCATGCTTCTCGGCTGCGCCATCGCAGAGACCACAGGTATTTACGGTTTCGTTACCGGCCTTCTGCTGATCTTTGTGGCACCGGGCATGTTCATGAACTACCTTGGCTGATGAGGAGACCACATACAGGAGGTAACACATGCAGGTTCAAGAATTAGTAGGGATTGTGCCCTGGACATTCATTGCACAGCTGTGCAACCTGTTTATCCAGGTGTACCTGATCAAAAGATTCCTGTTCAAGCCTGTAAATGAGATGCTCGAAAAGCGCAGAGCAAAAGCTGACGCGGAGATCCGCGACGCCGAGCAGGCGAAGTCCGAGGCACAGGCGATCAAGGCGGAGTACGAGCAGAATATGCTCGAAGCCCGCACTCAGGCGAACGACCTGATCGCAACGGCCAAGAAGACCGCTTCGCTGCAGAGCGAGGAGATGCTTAAGCAGGCCGAGTCCCAGGCGGCGGCAATAAGAGCTAAGGCCGAGAAGGACATCGAGCAGGAGAAGAAGAAGGCTGTGAGCGAGATCAAGGACGAGATCGGCGGCCTGGCGATGGAAATTGCCGGCAAGGTGATCGAGAGGGAGATCTCGGAGCAGGATCATGAAAAGCTGATCAACGAATTTATTACGAATGTGGGTGAGACATCATGACACAGGCCGCACGGGTTTATGGCGGCAGTCTGTATGATCTGGCCGCTTCGGAGCAGAAGACGGAGGAGATCCGGGAGCAGCTTGCCGTTGTTCGTAAGCTGTTTTACGAGAATCCCGATTATTTAAGGCTGCTCTCCGAGCCGTCTGTTCCGGTAAAAGAAAGAACGGGGCTGATCGAGGAAGCATTCGGCAGTGATGCCGACCGTTATCTTGTCAGCTTTATGAAGCTTTTGTGTGAGCGCGGTCTTATCCGCGAGTTCGGCGGCTGCTGTGACGAGTTCACACGGAAGTACAATATCGATAACAATATTGCGGAAGCTGTGGTCACGAGCGCCGTGCCTCTCAGCGAGAGCCAGAAAAAGGCACTTACCGAGAAGCTTTCCGCGGTCAGCGGCAAAAAAGTTTCGCTGAGCCTTAAGACGGATCCCCGTGTTCTGGCGGGCATCCGGGTAGAGATCGAAGGAAAGCAGCTTGACGGAACCGTCAGCGGCAGGCTTTCCGGAATTGCCCGAAGGCTCGACGACATCGTTTTGTAAATAGAAGGATGGAATAGCAGCATGCAATTAAAACCAGAAGAAATTTCGAAAGTCATCCGGAGCCAGATCAAGTATTATGATAACGCGATCCGCCAGGATGAGACCGGAACCGTTCTTATGGTCGGCGACGGAATTGCCAGAGCAAGCGGCCTGTTAAACTGCATGGCCGGCGAGCTGCTGGAATTTGAAAACGGAAGCTTCGGCATGGCGCAGAACCTGGAGGAGAACAGCGTTTCGATCGTTATTTTCGGCGACGATGAGGAGATCGGCGAAGGCCAGACGGTAAAACGTACCGGCAAAGTCGTGTCCGTCCCCGTCGGCGATGCCATGATCGGAAGAGTCGTCAATGCTCTGGGTCAGCCGATCGACGGCAACGGGCCGATCGAGACGACGGAGTTCCGTCCGGTCGAGAGCCCGGCTCCCGGAATCTGCGACAGGCAGCCGGTCAAAGAACCGCTGCAGACCGGTATCAAGGCTATCGACTCCATGATCCCGATCGGCAGAGGACAGCGTGAGCTGATCATCGGCGACCGCCAGACCGGAAAAACCACACTTGCCCTGGATACGATCATCAACCAGAAGGGTCAGAACATGATCTGTATCTACGTGGCTATCGGACAGAAACGTTCTACAGTGGCCTCCCTTGTGGAGACGCTTTCGAAGAACGGAGCGATGGATTATACGATCGTCGTGGCGGCGACCGCTTCCGAATCCAGCCCGCTCCAGTACATCGCTCCTTACTCGGGATGCGCGATGGGCGAATATTTTATGAAACAGGGAAAACACGTTTTGCTGATCTACGACGATCTGAGCAAGCACGCGGTAGCTTACCGTGCACTTTCGCTGCTGATCCGCCGTCCGCCGGGACGTGAGGCATATCCGGGAGATGTATTCTATCTCCATTCCAGGCTTCTCGAGAGAGCAGCCAAGCTGGATGAGGCGCACGGAGGCGGTTCGCTTACCGCGCTTCCGGTCATCGAGACGCAGGCCGGCGATATTTCGGCCTACATTCCGACCAACGTTATTTCAATCACCGACGGTCAGATCTTCCTGGAATCCGAGCTTTTCCACGCAGGCGTAATGCCGGCGGTAAACCCGGGTATCTCGGTCTCGCGAGTCGGTGGTAATGCGCAGATCAAGGCCATGAAGAAGGTTGCCGGTACGCTGAAGCTGATCTATTCTCAGTACCGTGAGCTGCAGAGCTTTGCACAGTTCGGTTCCGACCTTGACGATGACACCAAATCCCGTCTGGAGATGGGTGCCCGTATCGTGGAGGTGCTCAAACAGCACCAGAACGCTCCTGTTCCGGTCGAGAAACAGGTCGCGATCCTTTATGCGGTAACAAAAGGTATCCTGATGAAGGTGGCAACAGAGGACGTGCGTGAATACGAAGCCGGCCTCTATACGCATCTGGATTCCGACGCGGAAGGCGCAGCGGTCATGAACGAGATCCGCACAACCGGCGCGCTCGGTGAGGAGACCGAAGAAAAACTGAAGAAGGTACTGGAGGAGTACACGGATCATTTCGTGGCGACCAGGCCTGCTAAATAACCGGCAGGAGGATAAAGCATGGCTTCTAATATGAAAGCGGTCAAGCTGCGCATCAAGAGTGTCCAGAGCACCATGCAGATCACCAAGGCCATGGAGCTCGTCGCTTCCTCCAAACTCCGCAAGGCAAAAGAAAGGGCGGACACCTGCCGCCCATATTTCAGAGAGCTTCACAGTACGCTGCAGGATATAGCTGACGGCAATACCGACTTTTCTTCGATCTATGCCGGTAAGGCAAAGAACGAAAAGAGATGCTACGTTGTCATTGGCGGCGACAGAGGACTTGCCGGCGGATACAACAGCAATATGTTCAAATATGTGGAGAGGATCAGCGAGGGCAAAGAGTACTGCGTCCTGCCGATCGGAAAAAAAGCGGTGGAGTACTACAAACGCCGCAAAGTCATGATCCTCTCGGAGGCGTTTGCCGAGATAGCCAAAGTGGATGTGTCGGACTGCTTCGAGATCGCAAGACTTCTTTGCAAGGAGTATCGTGAAGGCAGTTTCGGTCATGTCAACCTGTGCTACACAAGCTTTGTTTCGATGCTCTCTCAGGTGCCGCAGCATACGCCAATGCTGCCGCTGAGGGATCTGAGCCGTAATGGAAGTGAGGCAGAGGCAGAGAAGATCAGGAATCTTATCCTGTTCGAACCCGGGGAGGAAGAAGTGTTCAACGCGATCGTCCCCGAGTATATTGCCGGGCTTGTCTACGGCGGTGTGTGCGACAGTGTGGCCAGCGAGCTTGCTGCCCGCCGTACCGCGATGGAGGCGGCGACCGACAATGCCGAAGAGATGATCGAAAAGCTGAACCTGTACTACAACAGGGCAAGGCAGGCGAGCATCACCCAGGAGATCACCGAGATCGTGGGCGGCGCAGAAGGACTATAATACAGAAACAATAATAGGAGATTCATTTAATGAGCGATAAACATATTGGAGAGGTAGTGCAGGTCACGGGCCCGGTCCTGGACATCCGTTTCGCGCACGACGAGCTGCCTTCTCTTCTGAACGCGATTGAAATTGAGAATGAAGGCGAAAAGATCATCGCGGAAGTGGCTCAGCAGACCGGCGACAATACGGTACGCTGCATCGCGATGAAATCCACCGATGGTCTGGTCAGAGGCGCGAAGGCGCTCGACACCGGCGGCCCTATCACAGTTCCGGTCGGGGAGGAGTGCCTAGGCAGAGTGTTCAACCTGCTCGGAGAGCCTGTTGACGAGATGCCGGCTCCCAAAACTGAGGAGCGCTGGGCCATCCATCGTCCGGCTCCTTCCTACGAGGAGCAGACTCCCGCGACCGAGATCCTCGAGACCGGCATCAAAGTCGTCGACCTGATCTGCCCGTACGCAAAGGGCGGTAAGATCGGTCTGTTCGGCGGCGCGGGCGTCGGCAAGACGGTCCTGATCATGGAGCTGATCCACAACGTAGCGACAGCTCACGGCGGTATTTCGGTATTCACCGGCGTCGGCGAGCGTACACGTGAAGGAAACGACCTTTACGGTGAGATGAAAGAGAGCGGCGTTATCGACAAGACGGCCCTGGTCTACGGGCAGATGAACGAGCCGCCCGGAGCACGTATGCGAGTAGGTCTTTCCGGACTTACCATGGCGGAATATTTCCGTGATGTGAAGAATCAGGACGTGCTTCTCTTTATTGACAATATTTTCCGTTTTACACAGGCAGGTTCCGAGGTTTCGGCTCTTCTCGGCCGTATGCCCTCGGCCGTCGGTTATCAGCCCACACTGGCTACCGAGATGGGTGCGCTGCAGGAGCGTATCACTTCGACCCGCAAGGGTTCCATCACCTCGGTCCAGGCGGTCTATGTCCCTGCGGACGACCTGACTGACCCTGCTCCGGCCACAACATTTACCCATCTGGACGCGACAACGGTTCTTTCCCGTGATATCGCCAGCCAGGGTATCTACCCCGCTGTCGATCCGCTGGATTCCACCAGCCGTATCCTGAGCCCGGAGATCCTGGGACAGGAGCATTATGAAGTGGCGCGTTCGGTACAGATGGTCCTTCAGAGATACAAAGAGCTGCAGGATATCATCGCCATCATGGGTATGGACGAACTTTCCGAAGAAGATAAGCTGACGGTCGGAAGAGCACGTAAAGTGCAGAGATTCCTGTCTCAGAGCTTTTCGGTCGCAGAGCAGTTTACCGGTCTGCCCGGCAGATACGTTCCCCTCAAGGAAACGCTGCGCGGCTTCCGCATGATCCTGGACGGTGAGTGCGACGATATTCCGGAGAGCTGTTTCCTGTTCGTCGGAACCATCGATGAAGTGTTTGAAAAAGCAAAGAATCTGTAAAGGAGGATGTCTATGAAGACCTTTCCTTTGCGAATCGGCACGCCCGACGGACTGCTGTTCGAGGGAGACGTGCAGAGCGTCAGCTGCAGGACGATCACCGGCGATCTGGCTATTCTTGCGGACCACATCAATTACTGTACGGCCCTTGGAATGGGCGCCGCACATGTGATCCTGGAGGACGGAACCAGAAAGGACGCGGCCTGCATCGGCGGTATGCTGACGATGATGAACGGCAAATGCAGAGTTCTTGCCACCACCTGGGAGTGGAAGGAAAACATCGATTTCGACCGGGCGCAGAACGCCAAAAAGAGGGCCGAGGAGATGATTGCCAAGGGCGGCCTTACCGACAGGGATTACACGATCGCCGAGGCAAAGCTGCATCGCGCGCTGGTGAGAATGAGCTTGAGTTCTAAGTAATTCGCGGGAAGACCGGTCCGTACCGGTCTTCTCTTTTGTAAGATTGGAGTTTTTATTTTATGAGTAAAAAATTGTTGACAGGCGACGAGGCTGTCGCCAGAGGGGCATATGAGGCGGGAGTCTCGTACGCATCCGCATATCCGGGTACTCCGAGTACCGAGATCCTGGAAAATCTGAGCACTTATCCCGAGATCTATGCCGAGTGGGCACCCAACGAAAAGGTTGCTCTGGAAAGCGCGATCGGAGCTTCTGTCGCCGGACAGCGCAGCATGATGTCCATGAAACACGTGGGCATGAACGTGGCAGCGGACCCGATGTTCACCTGGGCTTATATGGGCGTTAACGCGGGAAACCTGATCGTCACGGCAGATGAGCCGGGCATGTTCTCTTCACAGAACGAGCAGGACAACCGTAACTATGCAAAGGCTGCCAAGCTGGCCATGCTGGAGCCGTCCGACAGCCAGGAATGCATCGATATGGTCAAGGCCGCGTTTGATCTGAGCGAGGAGTACGACACACCTTTCGTGCTCAGGATGACGACCCGTGTATGCCATTCGAAGAGTATCGTGGAGCTTTCGGACCGCGTAGAGAGAGAGCCTAAGGTTTGGGCGAAGAACCCGGCAAAATATGTCTGTCTGCCGGCCATGGCCCGCAAACTGAAAGTCAACCTGATCGAGAGAATGAAGAGACTCGCCGAGTACAGCGAGAAGAGCCCGTTCAACCGTGCAGAGATGGGAGATACCAAGGTAGGCGTTATCGCATCGGGCATCTGCTATTACTATGCAAAAGAGGTGTTCGGAGAGAATGCTTCATATCTGAAACTTGGCTTCACCAATCCGCTTCCCGCAGGCCTGATCCGCGAGTTCTGCTCCAAAGTGGAAAAAGTCTATATTCTGGAAGAGAACGACCCGTATATCGAGGAGTTTGTGCGTCAGCAGGGAATCGACTGCATCGGTAAAGACCTGTTCCCGCTCACCGGAGAGATGACTCCCGATGTGATCCGCGAGTGCATCACCGGCACACCTGCCAAAACGATCGAGTTTGACAGAAGCAAGCTGATCGCCAGAGCTCCGAGCTTCTGCGCGGGATGCCCGCACAGAGGACTTTTCTATCGCCTGGGCAAGAGAAAAGACATCATGATCAGCGGCGACATCGGCTGCTATACACTAGCAGCAGGCAAGCCGTACCTGGCTATGGACTCCACCGTATGTATGGGTGCCAGCATCAGCATCGGCCACGGCGCACAGAAGGCCTTCAATGCAGAGGGTGTAAACCGCCGCGTGGTCACTGTCCTCGGCGACTCCACCTTCTTCCACACCGGTATCAATTCGCTGATCAATACAGTTTATAACAAGAGCAATACAGTGAATATCATCCTTGACAACCGCATCACCGGCATGACCGGCCATCAGGACAACCCGGGAACCGGCTATACCGCGAAGGGCGAGGAGACCACAGCCATCAGGATCGAGGATCTGGTTCGCGCGATCGGCGTGAAGCACGTGTATGTAATCAATCCAAACAACCTCAAAGAGGTGGATGATACACTGGACAAATGCCTGGCGCTCGACGAGCCGTCGGTGATCATCACCCGTTGGCCGTGTGCGCTGAAGAAGTTCTCCAAAGAGGACAAGGAAGAGTTTGACAGCCTGTTCGTCACAAGGAACAAGGTGGATCCTTCTAAGTGTATCGGCTGCCGTCTGTGCTTGAAGGCAGGATGCCCGGCCATGTCCTATGTGAAAGAGGACAAGAAGGTTGTCATCAACCGTGCGCAGTGCGTGGGATGCGATGTATGTACCCAGGTCTGCCCGAAGAATGCGATCGTAAAGGAGGATTGACGTATGACTAAGAGTATACTGCTTGTAGGTGTAGGCGGTCAGGGAACGATCCTCGCCAGTAAGATCCTGACAAACGGGCTGATGGAGGCCGGCTTTGATGTTAAAATGAGCGAGATCCACGGTATGTCCCAGAGGGGCGGTTCTGTGTCTTCGCAGGTGAGATACGGCGATAAGGTGATGTCGCCCGTGATCGAAAAGGGTAAGGCTGACATTGTTGTTTCTTTTGAGAAGATGGAGGCGCTGCGGGCGCTGGATTATCTCAAAGAGGATGGTACGCTCGTTGTGAATAACGTGGAGATTCCTTCCATGTCGGTTATCACCGGCGATGAGGATTATCCGTCGGATGTTCTGGAAGAGATCGAGAAGCATGTGAAGGCGAAGGTGGTGGATGCGACGGCTCTGGCAAGAGAACTCGGAAACGAGCGTGCAGCCAACATTATTCTGCTCGGAACGATCATCAAGGCGATGGGGCTCGAGGAGATCGACTGGGACAGCATTCTCGAGGCCAATATCAAGCCGAAATTCATAGAGCTCAATAAGAAGGCTCTTAAAGTGGGTATGGAAGCAGTCGCGGAATAATCTTTACTATTACGCCCTACCACATCCTGCTATGCAGCAGGTCACAGCGCCGAAGTGGCATCAGTCTGTGAACCGGTGCCTGCTGATCCTCAGAGCCAATCCGCCAAGAAGAACTAAGGCCGCCGCTCAGGAGAGCCTTCGCGGCTAAGTGTTACTATTCACTGCCTCAAAGCAGTGAATAGTAACGGGTTCGTCCATGCAAATCGCCTCCGGCGATGGGACGAACCCATGCATGCTTTACTTTTATGGCCGCAATCGTGCAGCAGGTGCGCGATTCGGCTTTGAACGGTAACAGCTAAATCTACTTAGGTGTCTTGTCTCTTCGGGCAGGCACAACAGTTCACAGCCTGATGCCACTTCGGCGCTGCGCCCTGCTG
>CADCPK010000095.1 GCA_902803215.1 uncultured Lachnospiraceae bacterium | reverse complement strand
GCATCTGTAATCATGACCCGGCTGTTTAAGGGAGGCCCGAGCATGAAGAAGACTTTGATTTTCATTCTCAACACGATCATTATCGCTGCCATACTGATCTTTGTTGCACTATATTCCCAATACACGAACAAGGACGTTTATCAAAGACAGATAAGTCATTTTGAGAACACGACAGTGTCCATGGAACATGTGACGGAAAACTATCTGGAAGGTGAACAGCACATTTGCGATGTATGGGCTCGATATATCAATAACAAGGCCATGACCATGGAAGAAGCCGCCGATTTTATCCGCAACACTCATGTGCTCGCAAATGCTTCGGCGCATCTGCTTTCGCGTGATACGCTCACAGGTCTCTCAACGCGCCCGAAACAGGGCACGGACGATGACTATGCTGTTTCCTATAAAAATATAGACCTTCTTAAAGACGTCAGCTGGATTGCCGGAGTCGGGGAATCGATCAATATCACCCGCGCTTACACCAATCCAATGAACGGCGAGCAGTCACTGGCTTTTTGCAACAGAGTTGCATTGTTCGATCCCGAAAATAACGCTCCTTTAACCGCAATCCTGCTGCGTGTAATTCCCATTTCAGAAATTGAAAAAAGATGGATTTTTCCACAGGTAGAGTTTGAAAATGCCGAACTCTCCATGATCGACACCAACGGCGATTATATTCTCAAAGGCTACAGCTTTAAAAATTCAAGCTTTTTTGAGTTTTATAAATCCTATAATTCCACAGATCCCGCATCGTCGAAGGACCTGTTCGACAGGATCACTTCATCGACAGGTTCCATATCCATGATCGACTCGCACGGGCAGGAATGCATACTTGCCTTTACTCCCATCAAGTCCACCTCCGGATGGACACTGCTGGGCCTTATGTCGGCAAGGGATCTCAATATAGATAAAGAAAACTGGCTTCCGGTATGGATCATTTCTGCCGGTTTACTGATCCTGTTCCTTTTTGACCTGCTTTATATGCAGAGTCTGAACAGGAGCCTTCAGGTCGCGGCCATGGAGGCTGAATACGCCAACAAAGCAAAGACAGATTTTCTCTCCACCATGTCCCACGACATTCGCACGCCGATGAATGCCATTATTGGCCTTACGACCATCGCCGAAAAAAATCTTAAGGATGTGGACTCAACAAGGGAAAACCTCAGGAAAATCAGTCTTGCGGGCAATCACCTGCTGACGCTGATCAACGATATTCTGGATATATCCAAGGTGGAAAGCGGCAAATTGAAATTGAGTCCGCTGACGTTCTCCATTGTTGAGACAGTGGAGAATCTGGTAAACCTTTCACAGCCGATGGTCAAGGAAAAGAATCTTGAATTCTACTTCCATATCAATCGGATAGAAAAGGAATACCTGTACGCAGATCAGCTCCGCCTGAACCAGATCTATATCAATATACTCTCCAATGCCATCAAGTACACCGAACCCGGCGGGCGAGTCGGTGTGGAGCTGCGCGAAGAAGAGAGTGCTCTGTCCGGCTGTGTAAGGCTGACCTATGTTGTCGCTGATACAGGCATCGGTATGAGCCCGGAATTCATGGCGACCATGTATCAGGCCTTCTCGCGTCAGACGGACAGCCGTGTCAACAGCATTCAGGGAACCGGCCTTGGTCTGGCCATCACAAAACAGATGGTTGAACTGATGGGCGGAACGATCGATTGTGAGAGTGAGCAGGGCAAAGGAACAACCTTCACTGTCGTACTGGATATCCCTGTGGCTGACAGGCAGAGAGATGATATGCATCTGGATTCTGTCGATGTTCTGCTTATTGATGACGATGAGATCCTTCTCCGGACGGAATCGGATATTCTTGAATCCCTGGGGGCTACAGTAGAACAGGCGCACAATGGAGAGGACGCGCTAAAGATGATCGGCGGCAGACATGAAGGTGGAAATGATTACAGCGTCATTATAATCGACTGGAAGATGCCGGAAGCAGATGGTATTGAGACGATTCGGCGGATCCGCGCAGAAGTGGACGCAGACATCCCGATCCTGCTGATCTCCGCATACGACTGGTCGGACATTGAGGAATTGGCTAAAGAGGCAGGCGCGAACGGCTTTGTCAGCAAGCCCCTCTTCCGCTCCACCCTCTATGATAAGATCAATGCGCTTCTTGGCGCAGAATCCAAATCCGTCGAACCGGAAGACGATTATTCAGACCTGGCAGGGCTGCATATCCTGGTTGCGGAAGATAACGACATCAACTGGGAAATCATATCCGCTATGCTCAGCATGTTCGGCATCACAAGCGAACGCGCGGAAAACGGCCGTGTCTGCGTGGAGATGATGCGCACAGCTGAGGACGACCGCTACACACTGATCTTTATGGATATACAGATGCCGGAGATGAACGGTCTCGACGCGACCCGGGAGATCCGTAAACTGGAAAATCCCCGGACATCTTCCATTCCGATCATTGCAATGACGGCAGACGCATTCTCCGAAAACGTCATGGAATGTATGAACGCAGGAATGAACGGGCATATTGCAAAGCCCATTGATATCAAAATGGTCATCAAGGAGATTCGAAGGATCAAGGAAGGAAGGGAACAGTTATGAAAAAGGTATTTTATGTGTTATCTGCGATGCTGATGATTTCGGGTTTGACTGTCCACAGTTCACAGTGGCACGAGGTGAAAGCGGAAGAGAACTTCCTGCCGGCACTGGATACTTCCGTCGATTGTCAGATCAACATTATCGGCGGTTACAGCAACTTTGAGGCGCTGGAAGCCGAATTTGACCGTTTCAACGAGTACTATCCCAACGTAAGGCTCATGTTTACGAAGATCGATGACTATAACAATATGGTCGGCACGGTCCTGAGTGGAAACGATGCTCCTGACATCTACGTCAATTACTCCTGGATGTATGATCGGGAGCAATATAAAGCGTCTATAGACTATGCTGAGGATCTCGCCGATCCCGCGCTGGGGCTCGATCTGGACTGCATCCGCGACAATATTATTCTGAACACAGAAGATGATGTGCTTCCGATGGTTCCTGTCTTCTCGAACACCTACGGCATGCTCGTGAACAACGATCTTTTTGAAAAAGAAGGTCTGAGCATTCCCACGACTTATCAGGAACTGGTGGAAGTGTGTGACGCGTTTCATGAGAAGGGCTATGATAACCCGATGATGGGCTACTCCAAAGATGAAACGACCTCGCTCTTTACTGTGACGATATATCCTTTCTTCTGCGGATCTGTGGCTCAGGACGAAGAGGCAGTCAGGGAGCTCAATACCCTTGACCCTTCAGCCGGCGAATACATGCGGCCCTCCCTCGAGAAGATGGTGCAGTTTTTGAGCGACGGCTGTGTGGATCTTGAAGCCTGTGAAGAGATAGAAGACAACTATGAAGCCGTGATCCTTCGTTTCTTTGAAGGTGATGTTCCCATGATGACCTGCTCCGGAGATACCGTTTCCGGGACAAAGAAGCGGGAGGACCGTTCCGAAGCATTTATCGCCAATCCCTTTACATATAGCTTTGTACCTGTTCCCATGTCGGACGAAGGCGCTTACTTCCTTGATATGCCGAATCTGCAGTTCTCTGTCAACAAAGACAGTAAGAATTTGGACATGGCCAACGAATTTATGCGTTTCCTGATCACTTCACCGGAGCTGAATGAGATGGCGCAGAACAAAGGGCTTATGTCACCGACAAAAGACCTGTCCTTTAACAGCATGTATTCCGCATTCGGTAACGTTCCGGAATCCCGGATTGTATCCCCGGAAGAATTCGGTCTGGCAGAAGATGCCGTCTATCAGTTCAGGCAGGCGGTTTACGGAGTGGGAACCGGCTCAATGACTGTCGATGAGGCGGTTGCCGGCTATGGGACTTTTGAATGAGCACTTTCAATTGTAAACAGACGCATAAAAAGCCCGGGCTTCGAAAAGTCCGGGCTTTTATTAATAGTATCATAAGATTCACATCATATCTTCGCCAGCGCCGCATTCTTAAACGCGGGATCATCGGTCACCTCGCGGATCACATGAATATTCTCCGGGAATCTGATCTCGGTATTCTCATCGCGAAGCTCTATCTCCAGTATTGCCTGATCATCCCAGAAGGGATATACATCGATCTCGAAATACTGTGTATCATAGGTAAGGCAGTAGCGCTTTTTGTGAATGGTACGCCTGTTGGGATCGGCGTTTTTCAGAAGCCTGCGGTACTCCGATTTGCTGAGCCGCGTCTCTGTACTCATACGCTTCATTCCATTCAGGCTGCGCTTGTGTGTCTCGTAATAAATATAATTTCCGTTCTCGCCGCGTCTTCTCACACGGATCTCCTCCGAAGGATCCGATTTGAGGTAGGTCTGGTCGATGTCCACTTTATGACAGAGGGGGTTGCTCTCCAGCCATGCAAGGTCTGGGTATTCGATCAGGAACTTCCTCTCGATCTCGTAAGGATGATCCTCGCCCAGGAACACCGCGATCTCGGTCTCCAGCCTACGCATCTTCTCTTCAAATCCGGTGGAATTGTCGATGACCCGAAGGTATCTGTGGCCTGTCCAGGCAGCGGCAAGTCGATCATCCAGCTCGATGGCTTCCTGCACAGATTCGTACCTGGCGGCATTATTCGCCGATGAGTAGAACTTTTCTGCACCGTTGGCCGCCGTCACCAGATGGAACACCGCGTCGTAGCTGTCACGCCACTGCACCGCTTCGCCATGGAGTGCCTTCTGCACTGCCTTAAAATCCTCATCGCTCATATAGGCTTTGTTATCCATAACGCCTCTGTCACAGACGATCAAAATCTTTTCTTCCGGCATCGTCCGGGCTGCCTGGGTAAACAGGCGCTCCTTCGTGAGCTGCAGCTCGACCTGGCACATTTGATACTCTACATTGGAACCGCATGTCCATGGCGCAACACCGCCGGTGATCAGCTCGGTGGCAGTCTCCGGAACAAAGAGAACAGCATAGCCCCTCTGCCTGAAAGCGTTTCGAATCCAGCTCATGGCTGTGGCCTTACCCGCACACGGGCCTCCTGTGATGACGATCTTGGTGATTTGCTGCATGGACGGTCTCCTTTCAAGCGAAGAAAAATATACTAAACAATATTATATTACTAGAAAAAGGGCGAAAAGACAAGAAGGGAGTCAATGCATCTCCATTGACTCCCCTCCAACTTACTTACTAAGTTCAATCCAGGTATTTCTATATCTCAGCAGATCCTTATCCAGATCCTGATACATGCTGATATAATACGGGTACAGTTTATCGTACACAGCCGCCCATGCTTCGTTCGGCTGAATCACTTCTTTCACACTGATCAGATTCTCGATCGTCTTTGACATATCGGTATAAAGTCCGATAGCCTGTCCTGCGATCAGCGCATCGCCGAATGGCACGTCGCCGGATTTTTCGTCCATGACCATCACCGGCTTTTTGAGAACGGAAGCCTTGATCATCGACCAGGTGCGCGACTTGCTTCCGCCGCCGGTTATTCTCAGACAGTCCGCCTCTCCGCCCGAAGCCTTGACGGTCTCAAGCACGTGGCGGATCGCATATGCGGTTCCCTCAAACACCGACCTGAGCATATCCTCGCGAGTAGTATCCATCGACATACCGATGAACATTCCTCTCGCGTGGGAGTTCCACAACGGAGCACGCTCGCCAAGCAGATAGGGGAAGAACATGGTTCCCTTACATCCGGCCGGCACATCATGGGCTACTTCATTGATATAATCGTAGACGTTCTTTCCGAGCGCCGTAGCTTTTTCTCTCTCGGGCTGTCCCAAAGTGTCCAGGTACCATTTGAGCGAAGCACCCGAAGTACTGATCGGCGCGTCAAATACATAGGGCACACCGGGCATCGAATACGGCTTTGTGACTACCGGCACATCGCAGGCGCTCGGCGCAGAAGCTCCCACAAACACAAGGGATGTGGTTCCCGATGACTCGCATGCTTCTCCAAGCCGTGTAAGACCGGTCGCGTACACCGATGTCAGAGCATCGCTCGCACCTGCAACGACAGGGATACCTGCCATCAGGCCGGTCTCGGCCGCCGCTTCCTTAGTGACAGAACCGATGATGTCCGTAACCTGATAGAGGTCGGGAAGAATTTTGTCAAGATCGACACCGATGACATCCCCGATCTCTTTCGACCATTTCATGGTATGAATATCAAGACACTGCGTACGGACAGCCTGGTCCATATCCGACGACATAACTCCCGTCAGCTTGTAATTAATGTAGGAACTCGCCTGCAGGATCTTGTATGTTTTCAGGAACAGCTCGGTCTCCTGCATCTTGTACCACAGGATCTTATTAGGAAGGAAAGCAACGTCCGGCTGGCCGCCGATGATGTTGACAAAATGATCGTGGCCGAGCATCAGTGAAATATAATGCATCTCCTTGGCAGAACGGGCATCCATCCAGATCATGGCATTCCTGAGCGGATTTCCTTCTTTATCTACAGGGAGCATGGAAACAGTCTGCGAACTGACACTTATTCCCCGGACTCTTCTGATGACCTCCGGATCGACGGCGCCGGTTATCTCGCGGAAGATTTCGGAAGCATTTCCCCACCACTCAGCCGGGCTCTGCTCCACCATGCTCTTTCCGGGAAAAATCAGGTGATTCTCTCTTGATGCTCTTGCAAGCACGTTCCCGTTCTCGTCCATCAGGATCGCTTTTATGTTTGTAGTTCCCAGGTCCATTCCGATCAGGTAGTTTTCTGCATAACTGCTCATCTTTTGTTCCTCCGTACAGAGCCTGTAGGCTTCTCTTTGTGTCTCACGGTTGTATAAATCATGTACCCGAACGAGTACTTCTGCGGTAAATGCTCTGAACAATTACCTTTAAATCTGTAACTATCATACCGCTCTGACCGAGGAAACTCAAAATGACTATTTCCGCTTGTAAGAGGAAATGAGTTGTTTGAACTTTTTGGCTGATTTCTGTAGAATATGCATCAGATAGAAAGTGATCCATCCGGTCCCTCCGGAAGCCTTATACTAAATGGAGGAAAAGCAGAAATGAAGATGAAAGCAGCCCTTATGTACGGCCCCAATGACATTCGCGTTGAGATGACAGAAAAACCTGCCTGCCCCAAAGACGGACTGATCCTGAAGATCATGGCAGTCGGACTTTGCGGCTCGGACATCCGCAATCTGACCTCCGATTCAAGAAAAGGAAATTATCCGTTTATTTACGGACACGAGATCGTAGGATGCGTCGACGAGGTCGGCCCCGAGCAGACCAAATATCATGTCGGACAGCGCCTCTTCCTTTTCCCGGGCACCTACTGCATGGAGTGTGACGAATGCATCACCGGACACAGCGAGAACTGTGCCAACGAGCATGTAGCCAAGCTGGCAGGCACCAGCGGTTTTGCCCAGTATATCGCTGTCGGCGGCGAAAAGATCCACTACGGCGGCATCTACGAAATTCCGGACGATGTGACCTACGAAGCTGCCAGTCTTGCAGAGCCTCTGACATCTGTGTTTGCATGCCTCGAAAATGTCTCTGTCGGTTACCCCGACACGCTGGTCATTATCGGCGCAGGCCCCATCGGCGATTTCATGGCGCAGATCTCCAAGATCCGCGGCGCACAGCGCGTCATCATGATCGACATCAACCGCAAACGTCTGGAGATGGCTAAGCAGTTTGGCGTGGACGAGATCATCGACAGTTCTGT
>CADCPK010000094.1 GCA_902803215.1 uncultured Lachnospiraceae bacterium | reverse complement strand
CGTGTCTTGTGTGAGTAAATGGGGACGTTTCTTTGTGACTCATTTTTGCGGGCAAAAATGAGTCAAAAAGAAACGTCCCCATTTACTCAAAAAAGAAACGTCCCCTTTTACTCATTTCAACTCGCCCTCAAATATCTCCATAAGCAGCCGAGCCGCACTGCTTCTGACCCCCGCTTCTTCTCCAAGCGCAGATACACAAATGGTGAGCGGCTCGGGACTCAGCTTCCCTTCGTTGATCAGGCGCTCCAGCTCGCTCACATACTTACCGGGCAGACGAAAACCCTCGCCCCCCAAAATAATCTTCTGCGGTCCCAAAAGATTGACCGCATTGACAAGGCCGAAGGTCAGCCTCTCCGTCATCTTCGAAAGAATCCTGTCCGCTGCCTCCTCACCTTTTTCGGCAGCCCTGCACAGCTCCCTGAAAGTGACATCCGTCCCCGTCGCTTCCGCGTATTCCGCGCGAAGCACCGAACCCTCAATATACGACCGAAGGCAGCCTCTTCTGCCGCAGCAGCACTCCCTCCCGTTGATATCGATGCTCATGTGGCCCAGCTCCGGAGTTATACCTGATGCGCTTTCTCTCAGATTTCCGTGTGAGATCACACCCGGACCGATCTCGTCACCGATGCCCACAAGCAAAAAATCTTCCGTATCATGACCGTTCCCATAATATTTCTCCGCAAGCGCAGCACAGTTTTGACGGCTCTCAAGAAGAACCGGCATATGGTACTTTTCTTCCAGGACCTCTACGATCGGAATGTTTTCCATCTCCGGAAAACCGGAATGACTGAGGATCATTCCTTTCAAAAGATCGACCGGCCCCGGCACAGTGACCCCGATACCCCAGAATTTCTCCTTCGGACTCTTTTTGATCACTCGATCGATGCACCTGCAGATGTTCTCCATGATCTTGCCGGGATCCACTTTGCGGACATAAAAACCGGTTTTCCCGAGGATCCGAAGATGCATATCGCTGAGTACTACACTGCAGACATCAGAAGCTATACTCACTCCGATCAGCTTGGGTGCCTTTTTCGAGAGATCCAGCCAGATAGGATTTCTCCCTTTTCCCTTGACTCTTATCGTCTCTTTTTCTTCAAGTATTTCCTCATCGATCAGCTGCGAAATGATATTGGTCGCCGCCATCTTTGAGAGCCCGGTATATTTGGACACGCCGATGCGTGAAGTACATTCCCCCGTGGTTACAAGCCGAAGCACCAGTCCCCGATTTTTTTTCCTGAGTGTCTCGTTGTTAAACCCCGTTTCCCACATTATCCCTCACCGCCCGTCTCGCGCGCGGCGTTTTCTTCTGTATCCTCTTCTTCCATCCCACGTTCCAGATAGCATCTGCCGCAGAACGGAGGCAGTACGATGGTGCCGGATTCTTCCGCCCTGATCCTCAGCGGTTTGCAATCCTCTTCCGCAGTGACCCCGGAGTACTTTTGCAGCTCGGTATCCATGATCGGAGTGAAGACACCCGACCAGCCGGGACGAAATTCATAGCTCTGCGTATATTCGGAAAAGTTGAAGATGCACAGGATCGTCTCCTCCTCCGATCTGCGGCGGTAGACGTACACATTTTTGAGCTCCTGATTTGCATCGATCCACTCAAAACCGTACCTGTCATAGTCATATTTCCATAGGGCAGGGTGCGTCTCGTAAAATTCGTTCAGCTCCGCCATAAACCGCCTGAAGCTGTCGTGCAGCGGATATCTGGTGATGAACCAGTCCTGCTCTCTCTTTTCGTTCCACTCTCTCAGCTGCCCGACCTCATTGCCCATGAAGTTGAGCTTCTTTCCGGGATGCGTGTACATATAGAGGTACATCGCCCGTGCCTGGGGGAACTTGCCCTCATAATCGCCGGACATCTTCTGCAGGATCGTGGCCTTGCCATGGACCACCTCATCGTGGGAAAACGGCAGAAGAAATCTCTCATTATAAAAATACTGCATCGAGAAAGTCAGCTTGTGATATGCCGCAGTCCTCTTTTCGGGCCATTCCTGAAAATAGGACAGCGTATCGTTCATCCAGCCCAGGTCCCATTTATAGTCGAAGCCCAGTCCGCCTTCTGAGACATCGCGGGTCACGCCCGGATAGGCTGTGGAATCCTCAGCGATCAACATTGCGCCGGGATGACGCGCACGGAGTCCGCTGTTCATCGTGCGCAGAAACTCCAGCGCCTCCCGGTTCTCGCCGCGGCCCTGGTCGCCCTGCCAGTAGATCAGATTTCCTACCGCGTCAAACCTGAGGCCGTCCATGTGGTATGCGCTCAGCCAGAAATCACATGCAGAATTCAAAAAAGAGCGCACGTCTCCCCTGGAATGCATAAAATTGCAGGTGCCCCATTCGCTGTAGCCGACAGCAGAGTTCGGGTACTCATAGAGTGAAGTCCCGTCAAAGTTCATCAGGCTGTAGTCGTTCATCGCAAAATGAACCGTCACGACATCGAGGATCACCGCAATGTCGTTCTGATGCAGCTTGTCGATCAGTGTGCGAAGCCCGTCCGGCTCACCGTAACGCGAAGTGGCGCTGAAGAAACCGGTGGCCTGATATCCCCAGGATTCATCCGCCGGATACTCGGCCAGGGGCATAAACTCCACGCAGTTGTAGTGGTTCTCCTTCAGATAAGGAATCAGCATATCCGCGATCTCTTCGTACCGGTACCACCCTGCCGAGCTGTCCTCCGGCTCTATCCAGTCACCCTCGGGCTCACCTCCGTCCTTCCGTCTCCAGGACCCCAGGTTCATCTCATAGATGTTGAGCGGCCTGCTGCGGAAATCGTCGCGGTTCGTCATGAACTCCAGGTCATCAAACTTATACCGCCCCATATCATAAATAATAGAGGCAGTCGCGGGCCTGAGTTCCGAATAATAGGCGTAGGGATCGGCGTGATCCCTCACACTCCCATCTGCGCCGTATACTCTGTATTTGTACATCTGCCCATGGCAGGCATTCTCAATATAGCATTCCCAGAACTGCCCATCGTGTATACGGTGCATCCCGGTATCGGACCACCCGTTAAACTCTCCAATCACCGCGACATGGTGCGCAGCCGGCGCATATGTTCTAAAAACAACACCTTTCTCTGCAACATGCGCTCCAAGAAAAGTGTAAGCCTCAAATTCATTGCCTGTATAAAAACTGTAAAGATCCATCGTATAGCTCCTTAGTAGTAAACATATATTACTAATATAGCATACTCCGGATAAAAATGCTATGACTGTTTACATAAAAAGACAGGGGACGGTTCTCTGTCTTCTTTCCAAAGAAGACAGAGAACCATCCCCTGTCTTTTCCCTTACACAGGTTCAAATAAGTCGTCCAGAAGTACCTCGTTCGTCACAATACTGCTGTATTTGTTCTTCTGTACGCCATATGTGGTTATCATCGAAAGCTGAATCGTTTTCTTGCACTTGGTCTCTTGTCGGAATACCGCTATCTTGTTTCTCAATCTTTGGTCGTAATCTTTGTCGATCCGGAACTCATTCATGGAGAATTTCACTTCACAGATATTGATCACCTGATCTCGCCTGTCAATAAGCAAATCAATTTGCGCTCCGGAGCTGTTTTCTTCGTCTGTGCGTAAACTGAACCATGTAGATTCATCTGACAACACACCTGATATTCCCAGCTTTTTCTTAATAGGAGCAATGTGATCCTTACAGACCTGTTCAAAAGTGAGACCCGCCCAGGCATTCCGGGAAGGATTATCCAAGGTATTGCTCCAGAAGTGTTCATCTTTTCCGAATCCATCCTTAATGAATCTGAAATAGAACAATGTATAATAATCTGAAAGCTGATACAGGGTTTCTTTCGATTTCCGCCCATAGAAGGCATATTTTCGAATAAACCCCGAATCATTCAAATTGTTCAGCATTTTGGTCAGCACACCATTTGCGGGGAGCTTTGTCCGTTCAGAAATCTCACTCCTCGTCAGCCCCATGCGCTTCTTGCTAAGCTGTTCAACGATCTTTATATACTGCTCGCTGTTTGAAAACAGCGTTTGATATAGATGATCAAACTCATCCCAGAGTTCTGCGCGTTTTCTGAAAAACATGTTATCAATATTCGCATTAAAGGCCGACTCCGGATCTATGAGACTAAGATAGTATGGGATTCCTCCCATGATCATGTAGGTTTCGGCAATGTCTCTTCTTGACCAGTCAATACCTCTCGATTTCAGATATAGTTCCGTTTCTCTCAGGCAGAAAGGCCGGAGATATAACCTGCACGTCTGCCGGTTAAACAGTCCTCCTTTGTTTTCTGCGATCTTTTCGACCATCCAGGACGTTGCCGAACCGCAAACTATGAAAATGAGATTCTCCTGTGTACAGCCCCAATCATTCCAAAGCCATTCAAAAGCGGACAGAAATCCGGATCGTTGTGTATCCATCCATGGCATTTCATCAAAAAAAACAACTCGCTTTTCTGTTTTTGGCAGGATAGCCAGATATCCTCGGAGCAGCTCAAATGCTTTTATCCAATCCCCGGGAACCGGGGTGTTTTTGCCGGATTGGCGATTCAACTCAGTAATAAAATAGCGCAGCTGCGTTTCTTTTGGTTCTGCATATGCGCCGGTTAGTTTAAAATCAAATCGACCATCAAAGAATTGATTGATAAGAAAGGTTTTCCCTACCCTGCGTCGTCCGTAAATAATAACGAGCTGAGCCTGATCTGCTCTCAGACATTTCTCCAGGCGCTCACATTCCGCTTCCCGTCCAATGATTTTATCTCGGCCCATTTCTCTATCCTCCTCTTCCCTGTCAAAAGTAACCGGCAATCCACTGTGCAGCTCACTCACATCGTCTAACTAGAGGCTACCACATATAAAGACATTTTTCAACATTAAATTTATCTATATCTAGGTTACAATTTCATATTTCTCGTTTTAATCATCACTTTTTTATCTTTATCCCTGTATGAATTCAAAAAGACAGGAATCCCGAGAGATTTCTCCCTCGGGATTCCTTGATGAACATTTTTTAGCACTTATAGGATCTCATAGATGCTGTAAGCACCTACTCTTGTTTCTTTCGGTCGGAGTACAGCACTACCACGCGCTGGATGAAGATGAACAGCAACAGCAGCACGCCGGTTGCGATTTTACCCCACCAGGACAGCAGATTGCCGTTGAAGGTAATGATGGCGGGGATCGCGGATTTCAGCAGTACGCCGAACAATGTGCCGATCATGTAGCCGACACCGCCGGTCATCAGAGTTCCGCCGATGACGGCGCAGGTGATGACTTCCAGTTCGCCTCCGGACAGTGCAAGGTTCCAGCCGCTCTTGACGTAGAGCACATAGGCAAAGCCCGCGAGAACCGAGCAAAAGCCGTTAAATGCGTATACCAGGATCTTTGTTCGTGCCACAGGCAGACCCATCAGCTTTGCGGACTGCTCGTTACCGCCAATAGCGTAGACATTACGTCCAAAACGGGTCCTCTGCAGCAGGATCGTACCGATAATGATCATGGCCACGAACAGAAGCAGGTTAAAGTTGATATAGCAGATAGGCTTTATCTTCGCCCACTCGCCATCCTCATTCCACCATTTGATATAGATCTTAAAACCGGCCAGCGCATCGATCATATCGTTGTGGATCTCTATGGATTCCCGGCTGATCAGAGAACAGATACCTCTTGTCAGGAACATGCCGGTCAGCGTCATAATGAACGGCGGAACGTTCAGGTAATGAATCGCTGCTCCCATCAGTACGCCGAGTCCGACACCGACAACCAGGGCAAAGGCCAGGCACACCAGCGGATGCAGGTTCATTCTGGCAGAGCCGTAGGCGATCAGCATGCCGGTCAGGGAGGAGACTGCTCCGACGGACAGGTCAATTCCTCCGGTGATCAGAACCATCGTCATGCCTACTGCGCTGATGCCATAGTAGGCATTCTCCGTAAACATACTGATGATCAGCGTGCGAAGTGTCAGGAATCCTTTGTCGGCATAATTGATGGCGCCAAAAATGTAGATGATCAGAAAGATTCCTATGGTCGCGTAGACCATAATATACTTCGGGTTCATGATTCGGGAGAGAAGGCTCTGCCGCTTTCTTCCTGTTTTTTCCATGAATGCGTGCCTCCTTTCCTCAACTCTTCTTCAGGCTTGCGCGGCGTTCGGAGCGGCGGGCGAAATATTCACGCACCGGCTCGCTCTGCAGGATGATGACGACCGCTATGATCAGCGCCTTGAACGCCATCGTCGCTTCCGCAACGATCCCGAAATAATAGACAAAGGTTACGATGGTACGGATGATAAGTGAGCCGATCAGTGTACCGACCAGGCTGAATTTTCCGCCCGTCATGGCTGTTCCTCCGATAACGACCGCCAGAATTGCGTCCATCTCATAATTAATGCCGGCGTTATTGGAATCGTTCGACATAATACGGCTGGAATAGATCAGTCCTGCGATACCGGACAGGAAACCGGTGAGCGAGTAGACGATCATGATAACTGCATCGGCGCTGATGCCGGAAAGACGGCTCGCGCTTCGATTTACACCGACGGATTCAACAAAAGTGCCGAAAGCTGTCTTTCGAACAAACAGGCCCATACCGATACAAACGACCGCCATGATCACGATCGGCATCGGGATCGGTCCCAGATTACCCTGTCCGATCACGCGGAACGGAGAATACATGGTTGTAAACTGCTTTCCGTCAGTCAGGATCTGCGCAATACCGCGGCCGCTGACCATCAGGATCAGCGTAGCAATAAACGGCTGCATCCCGCCTTTCGAAATCAGGAAACCGTTGAACAGTCCCATCAGCGTACAGGTGATCAGCGGAAAAAGAATTGCCATCCAGAACGGCTTAACCGAGTAGTCGCCCGGTGTGACATATTCCAGAACATCCCAGCGCATCAGCTTAAGGGACATCGCGCCGGATACGGCTACCAGGGCACCGACGGACAGATCCGTGCCGCCAAGCGCGATCGCGAGTGTCATGCCCATCGCAATGATGGTGATCTCCGCCGAGCGGCTTACGATATCGATCAAGCTTCCATAAAGTACGCCGGTGGTCGGCTGGATGCTGATCGAGAAGAAATCCGGGCGGATAATAAAGCATACCAGCAGAATCAGGACCTCCGCCACAACAGCCCACGTGATCTTTGACCGCGTGAGCGCGGATAAATCAAATCCTTTCTTTTTCATACGCCCGCCTCCTCTGTATTCTGTGCTGCCGCTCCCTCAGCAATGATATTCAGGATATCCTGCTGTGTACAGGTTGCGCCGTCAACCTCTGCCACCTTCTGCCGGTCGCGCATGATGACGATCCGGTTGGAGCAGCGGATGATCTCATCCAGTTCTGAGCTGATGAACACAACGGACACGCCGTCCTTGCACATCTCCAGCATCAGGCGCTGGATCTCGGCCTTGGCACCAACGTCGATACCACGTGTCGGTTCATCCAGGATAAGTACATCCGGCTCAGTCGCCATCCAGCGGGCAAGGATTACCTTCTGCTGATTGCCGCCGGAGAGTTCGCTGATCTTCTTTTCGGCATCCGGTGTAGCTATTCCCAAAGCCGCGATATATTTTTCCGCGAGCTTATCCTGTTCCGATCTGGACATGGGATGCAAAAAGCCCCTGCGGGCCTGCACAGCCAGCATGATATTTTCGCGGATGGACAAATCTCCGATGATCCCGTCGACCTTACGGTCCTCAGGGCAGAACGCGATCTTTTCCATGATTGCTGCATGCGGATTGGACAGGTTGACCTTCGTCCCTTTCTTCTTTATGGTACCCTGCGAAACCTTCTCCGCTCCGAAGAGCATTTCCGCCGTCTCCGTTCTTCCGCTGCCAAGAAGGCCTGCAAACCCAAGCAGTTCTCCTTCTTTCAGGTTTACACTGATATCCTTGACCTTGCCGGGCACACCGATATGTTCTGCTTCGAGCATGTACGGCGCATCCGGCTTCACATCTGCTCTCTTCAGATTAAAGATCACATCGATATCCTTACCGATCATCTCCGTGACCAGCTGAACCTTGTTCAGGTCACCGATTCCATAGGACCCGATCAGATGTCCGTTCCGCAGTATCGTCATGCGGTCCGAGATCTCATAGACCTGATCCAGGAAATGCGTGATGAAGATGATGCCCATTCCCTCTGCTCGCAGATCACGCATTACTTCGAACAGAAGCTGAACCTCATGGTCGTCCAGCGACGATGTCGGTTCATCAAGGATCAGGATCTTCGCCTTCACATCCACGGCACGGGCAATGGAAACCATCTGCTGGATCGCCGTCGAATAGAAGGAAAGCGGCCGGGTAACATCGATATCCAGATGAAACCGTTCCATCAGTTCATCTGCCCTGCGGTTGATGGTCTTCCAGTCGATAGCCCCGCGTTTCATGGGCTGCCGCCCGATAAAAATATTTTCCGCAACCGTCAGATTTGGGCACAGGTTGATTTCCTGGAACACCGTAGATATACCCAGTTCCATGGCTTGCTGCGGACTGGTCGGATTGATTTCTTTTCCATCCAGAATAATCTGTCCTGCGTCTTTATGGTTAACACCGGTCAGGCATTTGATCAGTGTGGATTTTCCTGCTCCGTTTTCTCCCAGCAGGGAGTGGACCTCGCCTTTTCGCAGAGTGAAATTGACTTTATCCAGAGCCTTGACGCCGGGAAACTGTATTTCAATTTCTTTCATCTCAAGAATAATATCTTCCGGCAAGTTTTCACCTCCTTGGCGTATATAAATAAATGTCAGGGTCAGAGGTAACCGGCAATCCGCTTCGCTGCTTGCCGGTAGCCAATAGCCCACTCCGTGGGCTGTTAAAAAACAGGGCGGTGAAAGCCACCGCCCTGTCGTCAATACTTATTCAGCAGCTCGTCAATCTGTTTTCCGAGCGTTCTGACTGAATTAATATACACGCTCGTCGATCACGTCTGCGGCAGCAACAGAGGTAACGGTTCCAAGGTCGATTCCGCCTTCCATATCGTAAACGCCTTCCTCGGGATGGATGACCTCTTTGCTCATCTCTTCGCCGTTCTCCAGAGCCTCGATGGTCTCCTCAACAAACGGGCCATACAGCGGTGTACACTCGATCGTAGCATTCATTTCGCCTGCAACGATTGCTTCGAAAGCAGCTTTAACAGAGTCACAGCCAACGATGATGATGTCTTTGCCCGGCTCAAGACCTGCAGCCTTGATAGCATCGATTGCGCCAAGTGCCATATCGTCGTTCTGAGCGATCAGAACATCGATCTTGTCGATGGATTTCAGCCAGCTCTCCATAACAGCCTGGCCTTCAGCACGGGTGAAGTTACCGGTCTGCTGTCCTACAAGTTTCATGTTCGGATACTCTTCCAAAGCAGCCAGGTTACCTTCGGTACGTCCGGTCTGAGCAGAAGCGCCTGTCGTTCCTTCCATGATAACTACATTCACTTCTTCTTCGCCGCGGCCGACACTCTTCAGATATTCGCCTGCCCAAGCAACCTGACGACGACCTTCTTCTACGAAGTCTCCGCCGAATGCTGCGACATAGTCGATATCATCGATGCAGTCCGGAAGACGGTCAATCAGGATCAGCGGGATCTCTGCTTCATTAACTTCTGCGAGAACTTCTTCCCAGCCGGTGGATACGACGCCTGTGAACAGGATGTAATCAACGCCCTGTGTAATGAAGTTACGAAGAGCTTTGATCTGGTTTTCCTGTTTCTGCTGTGCATCATCATAGATAAGCTCCCAGCCTTCGTGTGCTTCGATCGTTCCGTTGATCGAGTCTGTGTTAGCGGTACGCCAGTCAGATTCCTGTCCGATCTGGGAGAATGCGATCTGGATGTCCGCCATTGCCGGAGCAGCCATGCTCAAGCACATAGCAACTGTTAAACCTGCAGCCAAAACTTTCTTCTTCATAAGATAATCCTCCTTTGAAAATTGTTGATATTGCCGTTTCCGTTGCGTTTCAGATGAATAAATCTTATACCAAATAGACAAATTGTTCAATGGAATATCGTTCTGTCTTGGTTAAAAAATACACCGCCTGAGATTCTCGAGCGGTGCTTATGGTGTATTTTTATTTTATTTCGGTTGGATATTTTTTTACCCCCGGTGATCAGGGCGTTTCACGAAATTCACTGGGAGTCATTCCGGTGTTTTTCTTAAACAGATAGCTGAAATAATGCCGGTCGCTGTAACCGACAGCGGTTCCGATCTCGGATGAACGCAGCGTTGTCGCCCGAAGGAGTTCTTTTGCTTTTGCTATGCGAAGGCCGGTCAGGTATTCGGTGAATGTCATGCCTGTCTCCTGTGCAAACACCGTCGAAAACCGGCTGGCCGACATGCCGGCTGCTTTTGCGGCATCCTGAAGCATGAGGTTTGGATCCGTAAAATTCTTTGCCATATACCGGCGGGCGTTCATCACTGCCCTGTTTCCATGGAGAGGGTTTTCCCGGTCCCGAAAAGCAAGCGCTTTTCTGAGCAGACGCTCTACTTCCTCCGAAATCGCGGCTGTAGTCTCCGCCTGCATGGCAGCCTCATAATCCTGCAGATCCAGCACTTTTGCAGGATCCCCTCCGGCTTCACGGACAATTCGCGTCGCTGTCAGCGCCGCCTCCATGCGCAGATAGTCCTCCGAAACGCCGGTGTGAAGATCCGCCTGAAGAAGTGATTTAATATAAGAACTCAGTACCTCAGGGAAATCTTCCGGCCGGATATACTGGAGCTGTTCATAAAGCGGCTGAATCTCCAGATGCTGCATTGTCAGCGGCGTATCCTCCATCTCCTGGACACCAACAATCTTTCTCCGGCCTCCTTCTTTCTCAGCATCGACAATGTGCCGCACATGCCTGGCGGACCGCATGGAATCATAGATATCTTCCATCCGGAAACATGGCTCGCCGATACAGACCAGCACATCCCGGGCATCGCCCTGTTCCAGAGAGTAGGCTGCGGAGGAGGCATAGGTATAACAGTGTTCCTCCATCTCCTCACGTCCTTTGTCCATCACAAGCGCAAGAGCGCCATGCGGAGAACCGGTCAGCAGGATATCCCCGTCGCTCTGATCTGCCAGAGACTGGAGCAGATGGATGCCGCGCGTACGGTCTTCTCCGTCTCCGTAATTAAAACGAATGTCCAGTACATTGTAGATCGGCGCTGTCACATGGATTCCCAGATTTTCCATCTGTGCCCTCATCTGTGCCGCTTCCCGCGAATCCATCGGGGTCATCAGCAGTGAGCTCAGCAGCTTTTCCTGTACAAAGCTGATCCCGGAGGACATCATCTGCTCGGCAGCCTTCCGCTTTCGTTCCTCCATCATCTTCTCGCGGATCCGTTCCAGTACCTCCCGAAGTTCATCCACCGTGACAGGTTTGAGCAGATACTCTTCTACGCCCAGGGAAATCGCCTGCTTGGCGTAGCCAAAATCACTGTAGCCGGACAGGATCACGATATGGATCCACGGCATGCTCCTGCGGATGGCCCGGCTCAGCGCCAGTCCGTCCATAAACGGCATCCGGATATCCGTCACGACGACATCCGGCTTTTCATCGGCGATCATCGGTAATGCGATCTCTCCATCGGGTGCCTCACCCACCAGTGTAAAGTTTTCCTCATCCCAGGGAAATGAAGAGCGTATGCCTTCACGCGTAGCTATCTCATCATCCACCAAAAAAACCTTAAGCAGCATAGGTCCCTCATTCCTTTCACTTTTCCTTCTGCACGAGCTCTGTCTGCGTTCTGTCCAGTATCATCGCGGGAACGGCAAACGAAACCGTCGTTCCCTGCGGACTGCTCTCGATCTGCAGGCCATGGTCCTGATTATAATACAGCCGGATCCTCTGGTCCACATTGTACAGGCCAAATCCGCCTCCCGGCTCCGGTTCATTCGGATCCCGGCGCATCTGCCGTCCCTGACGCATGGCTTCACGCACTTCCTCCAGTTTCTCCGGCGACATGCCGCTTCCGGTATCCTGTACCTCAAAGCAAAGCATGTTGTCCTTTAAAGATCCTCGTACATAGATCACACCGCCGCCCCTGCGATACTTGATCCCATGGTAGAGCGCATTTTCCACCAAAGGCTGAAGCAGAAGCTTCAGGATCGGATACCCGTTCATCACCGGATCCGCCGTCACGTCATAATTAAGTATATCACGGTAGCGCGTCTTTTGAATCGACAGATAACCGTTCAGGTGTTTCAGCTCCTGCTCAACGGTCACCCAGTCTTCACCGGAAGACAGAGAACTTCGAAAGAAATCGCTGAGGGATTTCGTCAGTGCGACAACTTCGTCATTCTTTCCGGACTGTGCCTGCCAGACGATGGTATCCAGCGTATTGTAAAGGAAATGCGGATTGATCTGTGCCTGCAGGGTCCGGAGTTCCGCCTTTTTGAGGTTCTCCTGCTTCTGCCGGTTCTGCTCCATCAGATCACCCAGCTGTTCCGCCATCGCGTTTACATCACGTGTCAGTCCGGAAAGTTCTTCCACAGGAATGGTCTCGACGCGGGCCTGCAAATTTCCGCCGGCCAGCTCTTTTGTAAACTGCTCCAGATGACCGATGGCGCTGCGGACGGACTGGGTCTGCCGCCGGCCTGCCCACCCTGTGACAAGCAGCGAGCCCAGGATCAGCAGAACACTTATTCCGACCACATAGCGGACTGTATGCTGAAATGACAGATTCTTCCGATTTGCCTCCAGCGCCTCGTCCTCGATAAAAGTTTCCAGCATATTTCCGACCAGATTTGCGACCGAACGCACCTCTTCCAGGGTCCCTTCGCTGACTGTCACGGGAATATTCTCACTGCTCATCTCCTGTTCGATACGGTCAGCGTATGTTGCCAGTGTATCCATCGTCCTGCGTGCAACGGTAATACTGGAATCGGCATCCTTCGGTATTCTTGTGAGGAACCGGTCCAACGCATCATTCACTTCCCGGATCGTTTCGTCTACACCGCTGTCGGCATAGCTGCTTCTGCCGGCAACCACCGACCAGAGCTTTTCCGGTATTTCCTCTTCCACGACCGGCCTGAGCGCCGCAACACTGCCCATCAGAGACACGGAACTCTGAAAGGAAATAGCGTACACCGCCATGACCACCAGACTCGTCACCGCCGGTATCAGCAGAATGATCATGATCAGTCTTGTGAAGAACCACAACTGGCCTGAAAGGCTCTTTCCCTGTTTTTTCATCCGCTCTTCCTCAATAGCCTCGCGGCCCCAGGCTGCTCAGGTCGTCATACTCTGTAAAGCAGCTTTCCTCCGGGCGCGAAATACGTGGATAGTCTTCGCCACTGACGATCGCCTGTGCAAGATCCATCACGGCGTCTCCCAGCATCGGTGAACATTCTACTACGCAGTTGATCCGCCCTTCCTTCAGAAGATCAACCGCAGCCTGTTCCCCGTCCACAGAAATGATAACTATGTCCTTTCCGGGCTCTATTCCTTCTTCCTCCATCACTTCGATTGCGCCCAGTGTCATCGCATCGTTGTGAGAATAGAGCACATCGATCTCATCCGGATACTTCTTCAGCAGCTTCTGCATACACTCTCTGCCTTTCGACCGAAGAAAGTCGCCGGACACCGTCTCCAGTACTTCAAACCGGTCGTCCCGGTCGATCAGGTCATGGAAGCCCTGAAACCGGCTGATCATCGGACTGGAACCTTCCGTTCCCGAAAGCTCCACAATGTGGATCCTGTCGTTTTCAGACATGTCTTCTTCCAATTCATCAGCCTTTTTAAGCAGGTATTTCGCGGCGTTTACGCCTTCCTGATAGTGATCCGGGCCAATATAGGCTGTATAAAGATCCGAATCCTTTATATTGATCAGGCGGTCCATCATGATCACGGGAATCCCGGCTTCCTTAGCCTCCTGCAGAACGTTTGCCCATCCGTCCTCCACGATCGGCGCAAATACGATCACGTCCACGCGGTAGGCGATAAACGAGCGGATCGCGGCGATCTGATTCTCCTGCTTCTGCATGCCGTTTTCTACGATCAGACGGAATCCGTGTTCCTTTGCTGCCTGCTCCATACTCTCTGTATTGCCTAGACGCCACGCGCTCTCGCTTCCGAGCTGGGAAAAGCCAATCACAAGACTTCCCGGATCACTTCCGGTTCCGGTATCCGCAGGCGTCTCCTTTTCTTTTCGGCTGCAGCCGGAAATGATCAGGCAGAGTATCAGCAGGATCAGAATAATCAGGCTCCGTCCCGGTTTGCGGAATACGGATCGCCCCTGCTGCCATTCTTTTTGCATACGTTCCCTCCTTCCCGGATTCCAAGTATATATCAGTATCCTCCTATCAAAAGAGAGAATTTTTGATAACACATTAATTGCTCCTCCAGAAAAACCTTTACAGATAAATCTGTTGCCTTTTTTATCTCAGGCATACCGCGAAACGTAACCGGTTTTGCGTTCAGATAATTCATGGTCCACTCAAAGTCTTTTCGCTGCAGCAGATCGTTTTTGTGCATCCATTCGAATTGAGCGCTTGCTCTAAGCTGTAAGTCGTTGCTATTATTTTTCGCATACCTCTTTCTGGGATATGCATCTGAGAATACAATACTGAAATCCTTATCGTGAAGACCACAGCTTTCAATAAATAAACCATTATTATAGTAAAGGTCTTTGTTGATTACCCTGATACGCGGTTGCCAATAAGAGAACAGTCTGTTGCTCTTTTCCTTAAGAAGGTTCAAAAGGGTAGTTCTTTCTTCAGCGTTACGGCAAACAATCCCGGCCAAAGATCTGTCTATCCGATACATGTCGGGATACAGTATTTCAGATTGTCTGAGTGAGCCTTCTCTTTTCTTTTTTTTTGGATCCTGGGATATGTATGGACCATTCCTGTACACCATCTTAAAATCCAAACCGGCAAATAATTCCTCTCCCTGCAGCACGGGGGGTCCTTCTCCCGCCTCTGACCCCTCCGAAAAAAATGTATTCGGATCTGACAGAAGCTGTTCCAGATGAAAGAAGAAGAATATGGGAACCGGAACATTTGCGTTAGGATCACCATCATATCGAAGTTCTCTGTGTTTAAACCCTTCATTATGATATTGTGTTGGCGTTAATGGTCTAAAATAGAAGCGTACATATGAAGTGGTCTGCTGAGCCGTCATATCGATCACCCGGCGGCTTGCATTGTCATTCAGCATAACATGAAGTTCCTCTGCGCGTATGCGGCTGTAAAGCGCACCGGTTTCCAGAATGCTGACAGCATTTCTAATATCCGTGTAATGATATGCATAATGCGGCCACCATCGTGCCGAAGAATACTCTTCATTTTTCAAAATGATATCTTTATAGCTCATCGGCACATCCTTTCAGGGCATATACTCGCCCTTCTCCGGAATTAATCTGATATCCGTCCGCCTTTTCACCATTCCGGCTATCTGTTATCCTGATTTCAGAAACGTATCCCAACGATAATAAAAGATCAAGAACCAATCGCCGCGGCGAACCGGCCTCATCCTTTAAAGCAATACCGCTGATGCGAAGATCAGACCATATTTCAAAGAACTCATCTTCGTTTACTGTGACCGATGCTGCCTCCAGATCCTGATTTTCAAAAAAAAGTCCTTCTTGCCAAATGACATTCCAATCAGTCTCGGCAGATGAAAAGGAATACGGGACAATGGAACAGTTGTAGCGAATGTCATCCTCAAGGCCCTGAAAAGACATGTCTTTTGCATTCTGCCGAAGCCAATCTATGGTCTTCTCCTGAATCTTGTGCTCAGGAATAGGATCCGGGCCGGTTCCAAAATAAATATAAACATCAATGGGAAGATCCTTAAGGTATTTTTCCATCACAGGCTGTACTTCTGACCAGTTTAATTCTCCATTTCCACATCCCAGTTTCGGAAATGCAACCGATGTAATTCCTTTTTCAGCGTAAGTTCGACTAAATTTAGCCAGCCCCGCTTCTATATATTCCATTCTGGATGGATTTCTCCAATTCTCTTTAGTAGGAAAAAGCAAAACCCAATGATCTGGCTCGTAATAAAGCATCAAAGACCCTGTTTTCAGTTTTCTTTTATCGCAGATATCTCTGTATGCCTGAAACATATCCGGATAACGTTTTTTAAATTCAAGAGCGATTCCCTTGCCCATTACACCAACTGTATTGACTGTATTTACAATCACTTGCGCGGGACTTTTGAATATATCCCCTTCTATATAGCGGATCATTTTCTTCCCCCAATCTCAATGCGGTCACCATTAGGCAGCACAAAGGCGCATTCAAACGTACTGCCTGTCACCATAGCGATTTCCTGTAGATCATCCAGAGTAAAGGTGCCTCTTTTAATTTTCTGGCTAAAGGCCTGGGGAGATTTATCCATCCTGCGGCCCATTTCTGTTATTGTCATATCCGTTTTCACAGCAAGTATTCTTAACTCATCATCTATTCGCACTTTTAAAATCTCCTTTTGCTTTTAATATAAATCATATTATTTAATCAATCAACACATACGTTTAATTTTCATTTGATTTAATCAACAAAAAGTTACTATTCACGGAGTTTTTAAATGATAGCCCTCTGCCGGAAAATCGCACTCTAACACAAAAATAAAGTGCGTAAGATTTAGAGGTACATGTAGTTACCTGTAACCTTACACACTTTATTTTACACTCCCATTTTAACCCTCTTCTTGCGAGTCTGTCATGTATGGAGAGTCATATTCCAGCGAAAATGCTTTTTTACCATAGCAACCAATTTGTTGTACTTTTTTTAGCAAGTTCATCAACAATCTTCATCTTCATAAAATATTGTCGTATTTTCAAAGACTCTATTCACGATTGCATATATTTCGGCCGGTTTAAAAGTACTATTATTACATCCCATTTTATCTTCTCCTCCTTTTACTTTTCTTCTCGTTCACTTTCTTTGTAGGATAATAATTCTTTTTATAACGCCACGTCGGGAACCCGCAGTTATCGCAAATTCCGCCATCCATAGGTTCTCCACACCTCGGACATCTAGCCATAATTATTCCTCCTTCCACACATCCCGAATCGTCAAATTTCGCACCCGACGCTATACTGACCTTTTCTTTCAACAATTGGTATGGTTTTTTACTCAAGAACATCTATGATATCCCCCTGGCCGCGAAGCCAGATATCAACACCGTCTCCGTATACCTCCGCCCGGATCACCCAGCCGTCCTTATCGTGGGAAAGTATCTCCGCTGTCGGAAACCGGTCAAGAACGGACTCTATGCTTAACCCTTTATATCTAAACTTGATCCTTCTGAGTTCGCCGCCGAACATAAACTGAATCCGTTTGCGGAACTCACCTTCTTCAAATCGTTCGGAGTATGGCACATGGAAATGTTCTTCCGGGATCTCATATTCATCTATGCGGTCTATACGATAGTTTCCTCAAAAACTGCTGATTTAAACATCACCAATTATCGAGATCAGCGAGCAGATCATCGATTACAACTGTCTTATCCGATTTATCCATCTCTTTCAGCTTAAGATAAACTCTTGCTGTCGTGATCGCATCCGCCAGCGCCCGGTGAGCCTCAGGATTCTCAATCCCAAGTTTTTCACTTAGAGTCTCAAGAGAAAGCTTTTCATCCGTGATCTCCAGCTCTGACCGGAATCGGTACGGGATACTGATCCCTTGGAATCGCATTCGGAATGCGGTTCAAAAGGCTTCCGTTGAAAGAACCGGTTCTCAAGAGACGTCATCAAAAAATCAAACTTGTTTTTCGGCGTACTCCCAAGAGAACCGACAATAACAACCGGAAATTCCAATCCCTTCGCCTGATGGATCGTCATGAAGGAAACGCAGCCTTTCGGGGCATATTCTGAGTCATCCTCATATTCGCCGATCCCATCGATATAGAGACAGCGAAAGAATTCATTGAAGAGTTCCTCCGGCATTGCAATTCGATTCACGGGTGTAATGCTGTGCATGCCGTG
>CADCPK010000093.1 GCA_902803215.1 uncultured Lachnospiraceae bacterium | reverse complement strand
CCACCATCTTTTTACAAAGGTCAGACAGAGTAGCAGCTCTCGATATACTGATCGAACAGGCGCCGTTTGATCAGACGCTTATTCCCGACCCAAAGAACGAATCGGCATTTCTCATTATTTGTGATCTCCCTGATCTTCCCGATACCAATGCCGGAATAGGCCGCAGCCTCCTCCAGTGTCAAATTGCTCTTTTCCCAAATCGGAACTTCTTTCATCCGGTGTTTCCTCCTTTCCGGTATGTAGAGTTCCGGCATTGACTGCGGGTCAGTCATCATCCTCAAAGAAATCGGCAAAATACATCATGTTAAACATTTCCAGAGACTTCACACAGGAGCCGATCAGATAGACGCAGAGTGCCTGATGTTCGTCTACCCACTTTTCTTCCGACTCGAAGATATCCTCCCATGTGGCTGTAAAGTCCTCCAGCGCTGTCTGCAGGGCAATCGCCGTCTCATCATCTATAAGTGGTTTAATTATTCGCTTCGGTTTCTTAGAGACAGCTTTCTTTCGTTTCTCACCTAAAGCGGAAATACCAGCTACAGCTTTTTCTATATATGGACCGCGCTCACCCTCCGGTAATTTAGTAATCCGCTCAACACATCCCTGTGTCAGTTTTATCTCCCCGGTAGTAAGCTTCTTTCCAAGGCCTGGCCGGATGCTGTCAGCAAATGTGACTCCTTCCGCATAATCTGCGCAATTCTGGACATAGGCTTCACTCACGCCGTGTCCTCTTGCCAGTCTCTGTCTCGTGGTCTGATGTTTCAAATGATCATTCTTATCACTTGATTCAGCAGCGCTTCTCCTGTCCCCACCATGGGACATCTTCTGAGCCTTATACTGAAGACCGATCAGATACTTTTTCTGCAATGGTGTAAGATTCCTTCTGCCAAGCTGATTCCGGCAGATCCAGAACAAAGCTTCTCCCCGGTCCGCAAAATCCATTTCCTTCACCGAATACTTGAGCTCCGGATGATCTTTCAGAATGTGATAGCGGTTATGTCCGTCCACGATCGTTCCGTTCCAAACAATGATTGGAGATATTATTTCTCCTGCCGCCAGAATGCTCTGTTCAAGATTTCGGAATTCTTCATTGGTGAGCGGCGGTATATTCATCTCAAATTCATGGTCAACCTTGATTTCCATTTCTCTGTCTCCGATTCATTTTTGAACTGTTTATACTATAGCAGTTCATTTCTGTGCTGTCAATTGTTTCTGCAGAATTATGAAGAAATATATTTCATTTCTGAACTGTTTATAGTATGCTATGTGCAGAACAAAAATGAACGGAGGCCTGGAGCATGTTTGACAGTTATGAGAGCAGCATCGGTGAAAGAATCCGCTACTATCGAAAACGGAATAATATGACACAGAAGGCTTTGGCGGAAGCCTGCGGCATCACAGAACCGGCGATCCGCAATTATGAGCTGGGCAACCGTATTCCGAGTTTTGAGACTCTTGATGACATTGCCAATGCCCTTCATATCAATTACTATGCACTGGCAGAGCCGAATCTTGCGGCATATGCCGGAGTCATGCAATGCTTCTTCCGCCTGGAATACGCCCATGGTCTCAAGCCGGTTGATCTCGACGGGCAGGCTGCTCTGATCATCGATTCAAAGCAATATGGCTCCGGTAATTCTTTGTTGCAGCAACTGCTGAATTCCTGGCTCGAAGCCAGAAAAAAATACGAAAGCGGCGAGTGGTCGGAAGAAACGTATGAAGACTGGGAATGTACCCATCCTCTTTCCGACCTTAAGACCGAAGGCCCTTCCAACAACAGCAGTATTTCAACAGCTGCAGCTTTTCCTATAAAGCCTAAACAGAAGCGCGGACGAAAGCCAAAAAAGAAAGATTGACAAATGCAAAGAAGAACAGGATGACGAATATCACCGTCCCTGTTCTTCTACTTCCTTTTTCTGAAATCTATCGCCCATACTTGTTCGGTCAAACCTGGCAAGCAGGGCAGAAAGGGGGCCTTCTGCTACCTAGCAAGCAATGTATAGGCGTCCATTTTCCAAAATATCGCCTATACTCCTTGTTGGGATAATCCCAAACCCTTACAATCGCACTTCGTACAGCTGCGCGTTTCTATGAAACGCTTTTATCGTAATCCGTCTGGGATGATTCATCCAGGTAAGATTCGATTTCTGAAATTCTTTCTTCCAGATATTCCTTTACGTCTTCGCAGCATTTCTTTCCGATCAGGATCCTCTTTGGAAGTTTTCCGCTTTCAATGATACTATACAGAAATTCTGCTGCTTTTGCGGGATCTCCTTCCTGCTTGTGGTTATTGGCCGTAAGAAAATCCCTGGCCGCGTGAACAGCCGATCCTTCATAGGCTGCCAGCGAAGTTTTTGCATGTTTCATGGAACT
>CADCPK010000092.1 GCA_902803215.1 uncultured Lachnospiraceae bacterium | reverse complement strand
TCTGGAAAAGATGATAGCTGCGTATGTCCTGGGCTATTCCTTTACAAAAGAAGATCTTGCGGCGAACCCCGCACTGAAGTTCGCCGAAGGCGCGGACGATGTCGGCGTCATCGTCTCCTGGAACACAGAGGGACCGGGAAACAAGAACGAGTACAATTCCGTCGTCAAGCCGGATTCCCTTGCCATCAATCCCTTGAACTGGAAGCGTGATGAAACCTATGCCCCCGCTTCGGAAAACCTGGGGGACCGCCTTCCGGATTACGATGAGTGGGGGATCAACGCCCTTGATTATCAGGTGCACATGCCGGGCATTGCGGATGCGAAGCTCGACCTGGAAAGAGGAGTCGTCGTCTGCACCACAATGCCGGACAGATATGTAAAGGAACTTGCGCCGGGCGTGAGGAATGTTTTCGGACCTGCCAGCCTGCACACAGGGGACTATCCTAACTATTGGGAGAATATCCGTGAGAATGTGCGGATGAGAACCAGGGCATATTTTCAGAAGCATTAAAAGCATCCATTGAACCAGAGATTTTCATCGGAGAGAAAATAACATGAGACCCTTCACAGGAACCCCCACAGATTACACATTGAAGAAGTACTGGCTGTCCCAGCCGGAAAGCCCGGATAAACCTGTAGATTTGATCTATCTTTACCCTTCCAGCTGCCAGGACATAAGAGCAGGCATCATCTGCAAGGTCGACAATAAGAGCATGATAAGGAATGCCAGGCGCAATTTCGCGCAGCAGGCAACCGTATTCGGTCCCGTGGCTAATCTGTTTGCCCCGTTCTGGAGGCAGGTGAATGCTACGAAGCTTGCTGAAATGAGCTTTGAGGAAGTGGACCAGGCAGAGTGGGCGGAGCCAAGAACCGACGTCTATGCCGCGCTGGATCATTACTTCGAGAATCTGAACCAGGGCCGGCCGTACATTCTGGCCGGACATTCACAGGGATCAAGGCTTTGCTACATGGTCCTGTCGGAGTACATGAAGGAGCATCCGGACTATTATAAAAACATGATCGCTGCTTACTGTCTGGGGGACTCGCTGACTAAAGCCTATCTTGAAGAGAATCCTCATGTGAAGGCGGCGCAGGCGGCGGACGATGTCGGCGTTGTGGTCTCATGGAATACAGAGGGGCCGGCAAATAAAGGCAAACCCTCCCTGGTGGTCTCGCCCGGGGCAGTCGCGATCAATCCGCTGAACTGGAGAACGGATGATACTCCCGCGTCCGCGGAATTGAACCTGGGTTCCTACAAACCGTATCTGCTGTTCCCGAGATTAAAGAAACTGCGCGTAAACGCGGACGCTGTCATTGATCCTGAGCGCGGGAGCGTTATCGTGACCGATCCCAGGCTGAAAAACTGTGCGATCACGGCGGTTCCGGGATTGAAGAAGGCTGAGGCCGTTTTCGGCCCGGCAAGCTATCACGGCTGTGATTATACGTTTTTCTATAAGAATATCCGCAGGAATGCCCGCACCCGGATCAAAGCGTGGTTCGCGAATTCCGGGACAGAGCCGGAGAAATACGCCGACAGCAGGCATATTGATAAGGCAAAGTGCCGTGTTGTAAAATGATACAGTACAGGCATACTGCAGAGAACCATGTGACCCGGTTTCAAGGAAGGAGCTTCAGGAATCATGATCATCAAGGCCGTTAAGTTTGTTGAGAAAGGGTTTTACGCACAGGACTTCGCTTTTGGCGGAGAGGGAGGGGAGGTCGACGGCAGTGTTATATACCGCGGGTCCCTGCAGAACTATGTGATCGATACAGGAGATGACGTCATTCTGGTCGACACGGGGCTTCCGAAGGAGATGCCTGCCGGTGTCTGGGATGGGAAAGCGACGACATATCTGGGCAGATGGATCGAAGACTATGTATCCGCGCTGAAGACGGCAGGGTATGAGCCTTCCCAGGTGACCAAGATCGTCCTGACACATAAGCATGCGGACCATTCAGGTGAGGTAAGAAGCTTCCCGAACGCAAAGTTTTACGTGAACAGGATCGAGATGGAGACCGATGAGATCAGGGCTCTGAAGGACCATCCGGGCATCACTCCGGTGGATTTCACGGACGGTCCCTATTATAACTTCAAGAGAAGCCAGATCATCGCGCCGGGTGTGCGCATGATCCCGGCTCCGGGCCACACCTTTGGCAACAGCATCATCATCGCGGAGGACGACGGCCTGTTCTATATGATGCACGGAGACATCACCTACATAGATGAAGCCATGTACGCGGACAGACTGTCCATCGTGTTCGATGATATTTATCTTGCGAGAAGCACCCAGAATACGATCCGGGAATTCATCCGCAATCATCCCACGGTGTACTGCGGAACACATACGCCGCAGGGATATGAAAACCTGGAAGCGAAGCGGGTCATGGATCTTGATGATCCGCCGGAGACGCTCTGGCCCACGGATGATTATTTTGTAAAAGAAGAGGGCACAGGAAAGTATATCTGCTCTATCTGCGGCTATGTCTATGATCCCGCGGAGCATGACGGCGTGGCTTTTGAAGACCTTCCGGAGGACTGGAAATGTCCGCGCTGCAAGCGGGCGAAGGATAAGTTCAACAAAGCTTAATCTGCCTCCATCTGCCCTTCCGCCCACTGGTAGACGGATTCCAGGGCGGGAATAAGTGTCCTGCCCCGCTCTGCCAGGGAATACTCCACGGTGGGCGGGATGGTATTGTACTGTTTTCTCCTGATCAGTTTATCCGCCTCCAGTTCCGACCGGAGGAAAAACGGACTGCGGATACAGTTATGATCGCCATCACCGGCATTCACGGGAATTTCTATTCCAACCCGTTCTATTACAACATCGGCGATACCTTGAATAATGGGGGCATCGATTTTATCTATGCCCAGACCAACGACGCCTTCGGCCGGATCCGTACGGTCAATGTGAACATCGGGAAAGAAGAGACCATCGGCTCCTGGAACGAGCGGTTCGGGTACACCGATGAAGATATCGAAGCCTATCTCGCTTTTGCGGAGGAAGAGGGTTGCGGGCATATCATCCTCGCCGGACATTCCCTCGGTGCGAACAAAGTGATCTATTATCTCTCCCGGCACAAAGACCCGAGGGTGGAGCATTTCTTCCTCCTTTCTCCCGCGAATCTGAGCTGCATGATGTCGGAAGTCACGGAGCGGGAGAAGAAGATGATCCGGGATCAGGTCGAGCGGGGCGAGGGCGACAGACTGCTTCCTTCCCCCTTCATGGGCTGGGTGGAGTGCATCGCGAACACGGCCTGGGACTGGCAGTTTTCAGGCCTTCTCAACAATGTTCATACCGAAAAGAATGGAGACTTTTCCCAGGCGGAAAAGATCACTCATACCGGGGCGCTGCTGGTGGGGACCT
>CADCPK010000091.1 GCA_902803215.1 uncultured Lachnospiraceae bacterium | reverse complement strand
CTTCTCATAGGGCGTATTATCGGCACCACGAAAGATAACGGAAGGATTCTTCTCCCGCTTGATTTTGCCTTCTTTTATAAGCTGTTCTTTTTCTTTGCGAATGCGTTCAAGCAGCACGCTTGCCGGTTCGTCATTCGGATCTTGAGGCACAAGTTTGCCCTGAACAGCCATTTGCAGGATAGAGTTTTTTAACTGCTGAGCTGTCATTTTTCGTCCTCCGTAAGATCAATGCCGAGGATTTCTGTAATCTGAGCAAGAATACGGTCGATATCGGCGTTCAGCGAAGCCCGCTTTTCCTGACACTGCTGAATCAGTTCTTTCGGAGGCAGTATTTCTTCTTCCTCATGGGGATAGCCGCAAAGATCGATGTTATACGTTCTGGCTACAATTTCGTCAGCAGTATACTTCTTTGCCTTGTCGAATCCGTCAATCGTTATCTCCTGACGATTCTTCCACCATTCAACAGCCGGATCGAAATGTTCCAGCTTCATAGGCTTCGTTTTGGAGAAGTTCTTATATCCTTCCGGCATATCCAAACGGTAGAACCAGGTCTCCTTCGTGGGACCGGTACGATCAAAGAACAGAATATTGGTTGTGATAGAGGTGTACGGAGAAAAAACGCTGTGCGGCATACGGATGACCGTGTGAAGATTGAACTCAGAGAACAGTTTCTTCTTAATAGCTACCTTGGCATTATCAGTGCCAAACAGGAATCCATCCGGGAGAATGACGGCAGCGCGGCCGTTTTCTTTCAGCCGGTACATAATAACCGACATAAAGAGATCTGCTGTTTCAGAACTGGCAAGGTCCGCCGGAAAATGGTTTTTAACTTCCGTTTTCTCACTTCCGCCATACGGAGGATTCATCAGAATTACATCAAACTGATCGTCTTCAGTATAGTCGAGAACATCCTTCAGAAGCGAGTTGTCATGATAGACTTTGGGCACATCAAGACCATGCAGGAGCATGTTTGTAATGCAGAGCATATAAGGAAATTGCTTTTTTTCAATTCCGTAAATGGAAGTACCATAAGCCGCCTGGTCTTCGGTCGTTTTGACTTTCTTCTCAAGCTGCTTCAGCCAGCTTGTTATAAAGCCACCAGTACCGCAGGCAAAATCCGCCATCTGTTCGCCAACCTTCGGATCGATCATCTGAGCCATGAAGTCGGTTACGGCACGAGGGGTATAGAACTCACCGGCAGAACCTGCGCTTTGCAGCTCTTTTAAGATGGATTCATAGATTTCGCCGAAAGCGTGGCTTTCTTCATAGTCGCTGAGATCCAGTTCGTCTATTACGTTGATGACCTGTCTGAGCAGTACGCCGTCTTTCATATAGTTGTTGGCATCCTCAAACGTGGTTCTTACGATAGACTTTTTAATGGGCGTTTCAGGGGTAATATTCAATCCTTTTAACGTCGGGAAGAGGGTGTTATTGACGAAGTTGAGCAGGGTATCGCCTGTCATTGCAGATCCGGAACGATCATCAACCGCCCAGTTACTCCAGCGACAGTTTTCCGGAATGATCGACTCATAATTGTCTTCATCAATATCCCAGTCCTGTTCCTTTACGTCATAAACCTTCAGAAACAGCATCCAAGCTATCTGTTCGATACGCTGTGCATCACCGTTGATACCAGCATCATTGCGCATAATGTCACGCAGTCTTTTTACGAAATTGGAAATATTACTCATGGTTAAGCCGCCTTATACAGTTCTTCTTCAAGTTCTTTGATTGCCTTCAGATATCCGGCCTTACCGCCGAACATCGCAACAATCTTTGAGGGTGCTCCAAATCTCTTCAGAGGATCAAGTTTCAGAATATCCGTGCTTTCAAGTTCATAAATGCCGGTATTCATATACTTGTCAAGTAGGGCTTCAAGCACCTCTCGTGCCGTGCCGCCATATTTGCTTAGGAAATCCCGTTTTTTCACATTGTTTGCGCGCTCGCGTCTGGTCAACGGTTTTTTATCAAAGGCAACATGACAGATGAAATCAAAATCATCGCAGTCTTCCATGCCCTGATCAGCCTTGAGAGCATCCAGATCTATGCCACGTTCACGGAACAGAGCCTGAATTTTCTCCTTCTTTTCCTCCGCTGTCCATTGCTGGATGAAATTATCAAGAGACGCATATGTACCGAGAATATTTGTCTTGGTGTAGTCAATGATGCTTTCCTGACGGAGCAGCTTGCCGTTTGCATCATAAATAGATACAGTCTTATTTATGATTGAAACAGGGCAGCCGTTAGCGTCTACATATGGCTTAGGGTTGGTTGGCGGTTTCGGTCCAGGACCGGGTCCGGGGCCGGGACCAGGTCCTGGATTGACGGGCGTATTCGGATCAAATCCCGGATCGATAATAATCGGTCCGTCCCAATCTGGATCAGCAAACAATCTTGCTACGCCACGGAAGTCCATGACGGTAAAATGTGTTTTCCCTTCTTTTTCACGCAGTCTTGTCCCTCGCCCGATAATCTGTTTAAACTCCGTCATGGAGTTAATCATCTGGTCAATGACAATAAGTTTAGTCATCTTACAGTCAGCGCCGGTGGAAAGGAGTTTTGATGTAGTAGCAATTACGGGATACTTAGCAGATACTGAAATAAAATAATCCAGTTTGCTTTTCCCATATGTATCGCTTCCCGTAATACGAACAACATAATCGGGATTTTCCTTTACCATATCCGCATTCAGATTGCTTAGGGCAATTCTCATGCGTTCGGCATGTTCTTCCGTAGCGCAGAATACGATAGTTTTGGCCATTCTATCTGTGCTCTTAAGATAATCCGTAATCTCTTTAGCAACCTGATTGATTCTGTCCTCAATTATGATGTTGTAATCATAATCGCTGTTGGTATAGATTCGATCCTCAATGGGATTGCCGAAAATATCTTTCTGACCACTGTAGGGTCGCCATCCGTCTCCGATATCTGTTGTGATACCAATAACGCGGAAAGGAGCCAGGAAGCCATCATCAATGCCTTCTCTGAGACTGTAAGTATAGATAGGATCCCCAAAGTAATAAATGTTGGATATATATTTTGTCTCCTTCGGTGTTGCAGTCATACCTATCTGCGTCGCAGAACTGAAATACTCAAGGATCTTTCTCCAGTTGCTGTCTTTTTTAGCAGATCCTCTGTGACACTCATCGACGATAACAAGATCGAAGAAATTCGGGCTGAATAGTGAGGTCAGACGAGATACGGTATCATCCTCATCTTTTTCGTCCTCACGATCGGTCAGCTGCTGATACAGCGAGAAATACACCTCATGAGATGTAACGGTGGAGGGATCGTCCTTGGCAAAATTGATCTTATGGATAGTTTTCTCCAATGGCGAAAAGTCCTGCTGAATAGACTGATCCACGAGAATATTGCGGTCAGCAAGGTAAAGGATTTTCTTCTTTAGTCCGGCTTTCAGGAGACGATATACGATCTGAAACGCCGTGTAAGTCTTACCAGTACCGGTAGCCATTACGAGAAGCAAACGATCCTGCCCGCGAGCTATAGCGTCTACGGTGCGGTTTATGGCTATGCGCTGATAGTATCTCGGTGCGTATGTATTCTGACTGGTATAGTATGGCTGATTGATAATAGCGGTTTCCGCTGGGCTTAGGCCTGTACCGCCATTAGACTCAGCTTTAAATCGCTCACAAAGTTCATCATACGTGGGAAATTGATCCAGCGGTATCTGTTTCTCAAGGCCTGTAAGAAAATCATGCTCGTAGAAGGCATCTCCGTTAGAACTGTACGCAAAAGGAATATCCATCATTTGGGCATAAGTCATCGCTTGCTGAAGCCCGTAAGACACCGTATGATGATTGTCTTTTGCCTCAACAATAGCGATGGGGTTGTTTGCATTGATGTAGAGGATATAATCCGCTTTCTTAGCAGGTTCCCTGGAAACGACGTTGCCTTTAATGTTCACTTTACCGTCTGTGAACTTGACTTTCGTTTCCATGGTGATCTTATTCTGCCAGCCTCTTGAAACGAGAGCAGGAGTAATGTAATTAAGCTTGATATCCTCTTCGGTCATTTGATCTTTAGGGAGGATCGTGCTCATTACTTCGCCTCCAATCTGGCGGAAAGCCATTCTTTCTCCACGAGATCATAGTCCAATCCGTTATCCTCACAAAAGGCTTTGATCTTCTTCATGGCAGAGATATTAGGAATGCTTTTGCCGCCTTCCCAACGGTTAACAGTGGTAAGTCCTACCTTCAACACATCTGCAAACTCCTGCTGATTAAGCAGGTTTTTCTGTCTTATTAACTTTATGCTATCTGAGAGACTCATTAGATGGTAATCTCCTTTGCGTTTACTAGTCTTTATATTACCACAAAATTGTCGTTTTATCAAGGAATCCTATATGTCTAAGTTGTAATTGTGCGAAACCTTACATATTTGACCACGCCTCCACCGATTCTTATGATGAAGGTGGAGGTAACCATATGTTTAGAAGAAAGAATAATTTGCGGGTTGTCGAACTAAGCGCCACTGAAAAGCGCCTATTGATAGAGGCAATGATACATTTCAGAAATAAGCTTACGGCACTGAATAAGCCCACAGAGGATGTTAACGAGATCCTGCTGCGGCTTCTATAACCAGATGCAAAATGAAGCGTCTGCTTTCACTACGAAGGCAGGCGCTATTTTTTTCGTTTTATATTGCGCTATCCATTCAGCCCGCTTTCTTCTTCACAAAGCAAGGCGAAGATTTTTTGAAGGCCTACCCCATAAACGGGCTTTCCCACGGCTTAACTAGTGAAGTGAAAAATTTTTTGAGGAGGGACCCTAAAAAATGGCGGAGTTATTCCCATTACCTAATAGGAGGGCTTAAGTTTTCCCCCTCCAAATCTCCGAATATATGAGAGCTCTTCAAATAATTTCTGCTTACACCCTAAAAAGCAGAGGCTGAAATGGCTTAACTAGTGGAGGGGAAATTACTCAGAAAGGAGGAAATCAAAAAACTGAATAAATTTCGAAGTAAGACTTAATTTTTCCCTTTTCCCGTGATCTACCACTTGAGGGGAAAATTTTGCCGGACACCCATAAAAAGAAGCCCTCCTGTTCCTTACTTAGTGAAGGGGCTGCACTTTGACAACTGAATAGCCGTTACCGAAACAGATATGACCGCGCGATGACATGAGCGCGGCGACGCCGTGGTGAGACTCCGGGGCAGGTATCGAAAAACGCATTTCGGAAGGACGGTGTCTCAATAATTAATTATTTAGTCAGTTACTACCTGAGAAGAAAGATATATCTACGTGTATCTGAGCCACTCGATGTCGAGACGGTGGCTTCCTTCTCAGGCAGTGATAAATAAAAACAAAGGAGAAAGAAAAAATGTACAAAGACCAAAGCAACTACGACTTTAAGATTCAGAAAGAGATCGGCATCGTCTCTGAAAAGCCCAGCGGGTGGACGCTGGAACTCAACCTTGTGTCCTTCAACGGAAAAGGTGCCATGTATGATCTCCGTGAGTGGAATGATGATCATACGGCTCTTCGCAGAGGCATCCGTCTCTCAGAAAGTGATCTGAAATCCTTGATGAAAGTCATCAAGAAGTATCTGGAGGGAACCGAAAATGAAGAATGATGTGATGAGCCGCGCTGATTTCAGAGAATCGGATATGGTTGTTAACGATTATCGGTACAACACAGATCCGGGTTCGTTCGAAGCAATTTTGACATTGAAAGCACAAGGGGCGAATGGCGTTCTTCGGCTTTTTTTCACCTTTGATGACGGGCGAAAGATCATAGCGCCGGTATACAGATGGAACCGATATCTTGGCTTCTATGAGATCCCGCTTGGCAGCAGAGTACTGCTTACTTACGAAGAGAAAGCACGCGGGACATACCTGACCATGGCAGAGGTGCTATGAGTAAAAAGCAGAATGCACAGAGCGGAATGAGCCTACGGCATTTGACCAGCAAGCATCGCCTTTTGCCGTCAAAAGGCCTCTTGCTGGGATATCCCAGACCCTTAACGACTGAAAAGAAAGGATGAAATGAATGAATCAAAGACCTAAGATCGATCTGGGCATGACGGGCTACGAAGAGCTGTTCATGAACGATCAGGAACGTGCCGACGCCCGGAAGCCAAAGGTGGAAGAGATCCCGATTGCGGAATTGTTTCCGTTCAGGGATCACCCGTTTCAGGTACGGGAGGATGAAGAATTGGACCGGCTGAAAGAAAGCATCCGGGAATCCGGCGTACTGGTTCCGGCACTGGCAAGACCAAAGGAAGGCGGCGGATATGAGCTTATCTCCGGGCACAGGCGCATGACAGCTTGTAAGGCGCTGGGGCTTGAAACGATGCCGGTGATCATCCGGGACCTTACGGACGAGGAATCCATTATCACGATGGTGGACGCCAATCTACAGAGAGAGCATATCTTGCCGTCTGAAAAGGCGTTTGCTTACAAGATGAAATACGACGCATTGAAGCATCAGGGAACTTCGTCCCAAGTTGGGACAAAGCTGCGAACGGATGAATATCTCGCACAGAACAGTCCTGACAGCCGCAATCAAATTCAGCGCTATATCCGTCTCACCAACCTGATCCCGGAAATTCTGGATATGGTAGATGAAGAAAGAATTGCCCTTACCCCGGCAGTGGAGCTGTCATATCTCTCGGAAGCCGAGCAGCATAAGCTTTATACGGCTATGTGCTACGACGATGCCACACCGTCTCTGTCCCAGGCGCAGCGCTTGCACCGCATGAGCCAGGAACAGCAGCTTTCCGAAGGAGAAATCACAGAGGTTCTGTCCGAAGTAAAGGGCAATCAAAAAGAATATGTACGGATTCCGGCAGAGGATCTTCGCAGGTTCTTCCGACCGGATACCACCATTAAACAGATGCAGGATACGCTTGTCAAGGCCATGGAATATTACAGCCGTTTCCGTGAAAGACAGAGTGATCGTGATTCCAGATAAAGGAGGCAATCGAATATGACACATGGAACTGTGGGCTCCGCACCTTTGCCCCATGATCCACAGTTGATTACAATGAACGCGGATAAGTCCGATGGGCTTCCGAAATATGATTTCATGACTGCCGCCGAGGTAAGCACCTATCTCGGGATCGGACTGACGCAGTCATATGAGATCTGTAAGAAAATCAATGCGAAGCTGGCCGAGCAGGGCTATCTGACATTCCGGGGAAAAGTCCCACGTCAGTCTCTTCTGGCACAGCTTCCCCCGCAGGCAGAGAGTTAAATGAACAAACGGGACATTGATTTTACTCCAAAGAAGCAGCTGCCCAAGGCACTTCTGAAAAAGGAAGCGGAGATCATCGTCCTGTCCGCCAAACAGGATACTGGCAGATATTTCTACGTCAGAGATATCTGCCAGATCCTCGGCTGCGGCAGAAATAAGGCATACAAAGTGATCTCCGGACTGCAGGCAGAGCTTCCGGATCACGGCTTAAGGGAGCCTCCCGGACGGATATCCAGAGACTATTTTATGGAGCATCTGTATTTTGCTCCGGGAAAGGAAAAACAACGTGGAACAAGTGAATATTGACGCCCGATACTATCAGCTCGTCACTGCCAGTATCAAGAAGGACGGACCAGGTGCATACCGGGTGAGATACCGGTTGAAAGACAGTAAAGGAGACGTGATAAAAGAATCATCTAAACGAGGGTTTTCTACCCAGAGGGATGCCAAGCTGTTCATAGAAAAGCTTAAACACGAGCATGGCGAAGCGATGTTCAAACAGGACAACCCAACGACCAATATGACGTTTGCTGAGCTTTATGAGCGCTACAGAGTATCCCGTATCGGCGATAAACCTTCAACGGTGCTTGACCGGGAGAGCATCATCAAGGCACGCGTTATGCCGTTCTTTAAGGACATGCTGACCGGCTCTATCACACAGGATACGATCGCCCAGTGGCACAGCTGCTTTTACGACGAAAACGGGCGGCAGATCTTCAGTGATACGTATCTGAGGAGCCTGCACAGCCGCCTGTCTGCGGTACTGAATTACGCTGTGTACT
>CADCPK010000090.1 GCA_902803215.1 uncultured Lachnospiraceae bacterium | reverse complement strand
TTCGAACAGAATTTTGCTCCTTGTGTCAACTCATTCCCGCATTCCGGGCAATACATAGTTTTATTCATCTCCCTTTGCATGTTTTTTTTATCGGAAAACTATTTTCCCATCTCATGCTATTTCAGATCATGTATTATATAGAAACTCAATAAACATTATAAACTTTATGTGAAATATAATCAATCTCATGATGTTACCATGCAAAGCGAAGACTATAGCTGATAAATAATCGTATGCTTAATCTCCTTGGCATAGGTTGCGCTTTCACAGAGTGCCCCCTTATTTTAACCGCTATTGAAGAAGGAAATCCTCACCATAGTGGTGGGGGATGAGTAATTGGGGACGTTTCTTTCCGACTCATTTTGCGAACAAAATGAGCCGGAGAGAAACGTCCCCAATTTCTCACGGTATCTGACACTATAAAATTTAATTACTCATCCTTGCTGTGCAAAGTTGATCGTCATGGGCGCTGTATCAACTATTGTCTCCCAGTCATCAGAATTGAAGATATGGAATGAGAGTTCCAGATCATTTATGGTTTCTATACCGTTTTCTTCCAGCTCACTGCTTGAAAAAGTAATGGTATCTATCGCATGTTTTCCTGCACTGACATCACATGAGAAAAGGCTGTTTATCATAAACCCATTTATCGATGTGTCTCTTGTCTGTACAGTTATCGCTCTGTCTCGCATGTTATTAATGTAAACTACAACAGATGTTCCGTACCATGATTCTTCCTCAGAAAGACCTTTTACAACAATTTCGACTCCATTCTCATTGTAAATCTGATTACCTGAGTCATCAAATTTATACTCATACCCTTCCGCTTCTTCGGTCTCAAGCCTTATGAGTTCTGTATCGAACATTTCATCCCAGGTGTCCGCATCAAACACGTGGAACCTTGTTTCAATGTCTGCAATCTTGTCAATGCCTGCCCGTTTTAAATCTGAATCTGATATAGTCATAGAATCATTTATCTTTTTCCCTGTTGCCACTTCTGCGGACATCAAAGAATCCATCATATATCCGTTTACAGAAGTATCTCTTGTCTGAACAGTTATATTTCTGCCGCTTTCATTTTCGATCAGAAAATAAACTTCTGTCCCACTCCAGCCTCCTTTTTCTATTTTCTTTGCTGTAATTTTGACCCCATCCTGTTCCCAAATCAGTGGTTCATCTGTTCCATCCAAGAGAAACGTTTTATTTTCAGCCGGTACTCCTGCATTCTCAGGATTTCCGGCAGCAGACGGACTGCTTACTTCTATTTCAATCGTTTCACTGCCGTCATAATACTGGCCAAGAACTTTATCCAAATTGTTCTCATCCAGGAGATTAACTCTCAAGTGCATTCCAAGTGACTGAACTTCGCTATATTTTTCAGTGGCTATTCTTTGGATCTCCTCATCCGGTACATTTCCCCAAAAATTAATTGTTACTGCTTCTGCATCGCTTGAAATTGCAAAATTACCCGAATATGCACCGAGTTCAGCAGTAGTATTGCTTATGAAAGTTTCTACTGTTGCGGGGCTTTCTGCGAATACCTGTGAAGCAAAAGCTAAGGAAATAATAAGTGGTAATATCATCTTTCTCATCTCTGAAATCCTCCCTTTAAGACGTATCATCTTTGCATTATCCCTGTTTCTGTACCTTCGCATGATCCTTTCCCTCCAATCTACCATTATTATCTTATTATAAAGACTGATGTGTACCAAAAATCAGACTCATTCGTTTACGCAGCCAATTTTATCTGTTATAATGTATGTAATTTCTTTCAAAAAAACGGAGTTGATTCTGCGCATGCTTGGAGGATGCTATGGCAGGTAAAGAACGCAAAGGCGACAATCAGAAGCTGAAAATGCTCTATTTGGCAAAGATCTTTATGGAGGAGACTGATGATCTTCATGCACTGACTATGCCGGAGATCATTGCAAAGCTGTCCGCTTATGGTGTCAATGCCGATCGGAGAACTTTGTACCTTGACATTGAGGAACTTCGCCGCTTCGGTTTAGATATCATCGCTGTCCGGGAAGGACGTTATTACTATTATCATCTTGGGGAAAGGCTCTTTGAGCTTGCCGAACTAAAGCTGCTCGTGGATTCGGTTCAGTCTGCGAAGTTTATTACCAACAAGAAATCTAAAGCACTGATTCAAAAACTGGAATCGCTCGTAAGCAAATACGAAGGGAAGAAGCTGCAGCGACAGGTTATTATTTCCGGACGGATAAAGGCTATGAACGAAAGCATCTATTATAACGTGGATAAGCTGCACGAAGCTATCGGTGCGGACTGTCAGATCCGGTTCAAGTATTTTCGATGGAATGTCAGAAAAATAATGGAGCTTCGCAAAGATGGTGCGTGGTATCAGGTAAGTCCATGGGCCCTGATGTGGGATGACGAAAATTATTATCTGGTGGGGTTTGATTCGGCGGAAGGGAAGATCAAGCATTATCGCGTTGATAAAATGATAAAAATATCATTGACAGAGGAGAAACGTGAGGGCAAAGATCAGTTCAGATCTTTTGATATGCCCCGCTACACCAAAATCCTTTTTGGCATGTTTGGCGGAGAAGAGTCCTCGGTTACGCTTGAGGCGCGCAACGATATGGTTGGTATTCTGATCGACCGTTTTGGGAAGGAAATCTTTATTACGCCTGTCGATGAGACACATTTCAGAACAAATGTTAATGTCGCTGTCAGCAAGCAGTTTCTGGGGTGGATCATTGCTTTGGGCGACGGGGTAAAAATCATAGCACCGGATTCTGTCGTGGAACAGATGAAGGCGGAGATAGGGCGGCTTACGCGACAATATCTTTAAATATTGTTCACAAAAAGTTCACGGTACCTGACACCATAAAATAAATTTTATGGTGTCAGGTACCGTGAAATTTCTCATTTTTGCCGGCAAAAATGAGTCAGAAAGAAACGTCCCCAATTACTCATTACTCAAAACACAAAAGGACCGTCCCCGTGTGTTCGTGTGTTTTCTTATTTGGAGATCTTCACTGTTACCGGTGTACTCCAGGAGGAATACAGCGTTTTGTCACCGGCCACTTTGTATGTTCTCAGGCGGAGATAGTATGTTTTGCCTTTTGTCAGGCCGTAGACGTCCTCGTTACGGAGGCCGTTGTCGGATAATACTACATTCTTAATGCCGGTTGTGAATTTGCTGTTTGTAGCAATCTGCAGGATATATCCGGTTGCGCTCCAGTACCTTGCCCATCTGGCTGTTATTGTACCGGGGGCCCAGTTCGTCACGCTCGTAATGCTCGGTATCTGCGGTCTTACGGTAACGGTGATCGTTTTGGAGGCTGCCTTGTAGATGCTTGCGCCTTCCACGTAGATACGGATCGTGACGATGCCTGAATAGTTGCGCGGTATCGTTACTTTTCCGGTGCTGTCAACTGTTACCCTTGCGCTGTTGCTCTTATAAGTAAGTTTGCCGGGGCCGAGCCTTGCGGCTCCGATGTAGAAGCTCTTCTCCACCGGTGCTGCATACTTGATAAAATTCGATGCGTTTATTTTGCCGTTGATCTTATTTACTGTAACTTTAATGGTTGTCGACGCGGGCTCGTAAATGCCCTCTGCAGCGGCATCGATCGTCACTGTTGCGGTTCCCGCAAAGTATTTTGCAATCTTTACTTTGCCGGCGCTGTCTATTGTAATCATCGGGTTGTCGCTCGAATACGTACGATTGCCTTTTCCAAGCTGGCTTGTAACGACAATAGTTTTGATCTGGTCCTGGGCACTTGCGTCCATCATGATGTCTTCAGCCAGGATCTTGCCGGCAATCCTGTTAACCGTTACTTTGATGCTCGTTGTTGCGGCATCATATATACCCGATGCGGCAGAATTAATTGTTATTGTCGAAGTTCCCACATAGTTTGCGGGAATGGTCACTTTTCCGTTACTGTCTACCTTAATAAGCGTATTGCTGCTTACATAGGTAAGTTTGCCCTCTCCAAGCTGGCTTTTGACAACAATATTTTTAGTCTGCGTTTTGGAGGCGTCTGCTTTAAATGTGAGATCTTCGGCAATGATCTTGCCTTCTTTCTTGTTAACGGTAACGGTGATCTTCTTCGTTGCCGCGGTGTAGGCGCCTGATGCGGCAGCTTTGATCGTGATAGTTGCTTTTCCTACATAATTAGGTTGAATAACTACTGTTCCTGCGTCATCTACCATCACCTCGCCGGTGTCTGACGAGTATGTCAGCTTGCCGGTGCCGAGCCTTGTAGCTCCGATGGGGAAGGTTTGAACGCTTGTCGATGCAGTTTTGACAAAATCACTTGCGGTTATCTCACCACTGACGAGTCCGAAAGTTTTCCACGTGATGTCTCCGCCATAATCCTTCCTTACTTCTGCGGTCCAGGTAGAGTTGCTCGCAGGGTAATAGGCTGTGGCAATAACAAATTCGAATGAGGAACTATATGTATGCCCGCCGGAACATTCAAATACGGGAGCATCACCCTCAAATGTTATGGAAGCTAAAGAAGAACAATTATAAAATGCATAATCACCCATGCTGGTAACACTGTCGCCGATAGTTACAGCAGTTAATGCATCGCAATTCGAAAATGCATAATTTCCTATGCTCTTAACACCCGATTCAATGGTTATACTTTCTATCTGCGATTTGCTTTCATACCACGGAGTAAGAGCACCGGGACTAGTCCAATCCCACATATCACCCGTTCCTGAAATGGTCAATATACCATCATCGTCCAAAGTCCAGGATACATTGGTTCCACATTTTCCGGAGCTCGCACCTGCAAGTGCAGGTTCCTCTTCCCCAAGTATTCCTTCTATATCTGAAGGAGCATCTTCTATCTCCTCAGCCGGGATTTCTTCTGTGATGGTTTCGATGGGCTCTATAGCCAATTCTTCTTCGAAGGAATCTTCCGGAATCAAACTATCTTCCGTTGGCTGTTCAAGGAGTTCTCCGGCCGGCAGTTCTTCTTCCGGAATGATCTCTTCCGCTGCTTCTGCCGGGGCAGCTTCCTCTGCTGCTTCTATCGGAACGGCCTCTACCGCCGCCTCTGCCGGAACAGCTTCCTCTGCTGCTACTGCAGGAACTGCTTCTTCAAGAGCGATCTCTCCCGGCAGTTCTTCCTCGGCGAGGACATTCTCCGCAGAAAGTTCCTCCTGCACGGGCACTTCATCGGGCAGAAGCTCTCCTGCCATTGGGCTGCCCACAGTAGAGAGAGTAAGAGCAGCTGTCAAGAACAATGCAACTCGTTTCTTCATCGCCATATTCTCCTTTCCTTATAAGATTGGCTTAGTAGATTTTCTTCTAAGGCTATTTTAACTCAGTAGATTCAATTTTTCAATTCCTAATAGAAAAGTGGGATGAGTAATTGGGGACGTATCTTTTGGAACACACGGGGACGGTCCGAGACCACTGAAAAAGTCGTTTGGGCCAATGGGGACGTTTCTCAGTGACCCATTTTTGCAAGCAAAAATGGGTCACTGAGAAACGTCCCCATTGGCCCAACAAAAAATTCACGGTACCCGACACAGTATATTTTTTTACCGATGTCAGGTACCGTGAATTTTTTTGTAAATGCAAATATTCATTTTAGCAGCGTTCCGATATCCCCATCGATACAAATGCTCCTGTCCTCGATCTCGCCGGGACAGAATGCTTCGCCATAGTTCAGGCAGGCATACACAGCGTTCTCATTTTCAAGTGTCATCTGCCAGAACGGATATTTGATAATGACCGGAGTGTTTGCTCCGACGCCAAGTTCGAGTTGGAAGCGTTCTCCGCTGTAGGTGAATCCGGCGGATGTGGAAAGCCCTGCTCCCGCGCCGATCACGATGGCGTCGGCTGTTTCAATTTCGCTGCGCAGTCTACGGAGCTGCTCTTCTTGTGTTCCTTTTCCAAAGGACATATTTCGATTGAAGTATCCCACGGCGCTTATCCCCTGCTGTATCGTTTCGAGATATCCGTTTGGCAGTTCATGATAAGAGTCGTTCGTATATGACTCTGTCTTCGTCTTTGAAAACATTGAATATCACCCTTTCCATATCACCGGGATGTTTGCTCAGCCAATCTGTGACTGTCTCCACAGCGATTTCGGCTGCCCGCTCGTTGGGGAAGCGGAATACGCCGGTGGAAATGCAGCAGAAGGCCACGCTTTTCAGACTGTTTTCTTTACACATATCCAGTGTGTTCCGATAACAGTCAGCCAGGTCCTTTTCGAGTGCCGGAGTCAGTTTATATTGGACGATCGGGCCCACGATGTGAATGATCTTTTTTGCCGGAAGGTTGTATCCGGGTGTCAGCATGGGGATCGCGGTCGGCTGTTCGTAATCTTGGCCGTATCTGATACGCAGCTGATTCATCTGCCTGTTGCATTCGGCTCTCAGCTGTACGCCTGCATAAGTATGAATACAGTTGTCAATGCAGGTGTGCATTGGGACGAAGCAGCCGAGCATCTGTGAATTTGCAGCGTTTATGATTGCGTCGACAGCCAGCCTTGTG
>CADCPK010000089.1 GCA_902803215.1 uncultured Lachnospiraceae bacterium | reverse complement strand
TTTAATCAAGTTGTCCGGGGTTCGAGCCCCCGATGCTTCATCAAACAGTATGGATGCACAGCTGCGGCTGTGCATCTTTGTTTTTATATGCATTTTGTGTACCTGTTTTGTGTATCTTTTTGTAACCATTATAGAAGGCGCATAGAAGACGTTTGGAATAGACACAGTAGCACGGCTTCATGCCATGGAGATTTCGATGAGAGAGCAGCATCCTTTCCCTCCACTGTACGATAAGAATTCCCGCGTGCTGATACTCGGAAGTTTTCCTTCCGTGAAATCCCGGGAGCAGATGTTCTTTTATGGACATCCTCAGAACCGCTTCTGGGAAGTGATCGCGGAGGTGTGCGGCGAGGAAGTCCCTCAGACAATTGAAGAGAAGAAAAAGTTGTTGCACGCTCATGGTATAGCACTGTGGGATGTGATCGAGAGCTGCGAGATCACGGGCTCTTCTGACAGCAGTATCCGAAACGTGAAGGTGAACGACCTGAGGCCTATACTTCTCACGGGGGACATTCGGCAGATTTATGTGAACGGGGGCACGGCGTACAAGTATTATCACAAGTACACGGAGCCACTTCTCGGAAAACCCGCAGTCAAGCTCCCTTCCACCAGCCCGGCGAATGCGGCGTGGAGTGTTCCGCGGCTGTACGAAGAGTGGAAAGCGATACGCGAACACCTTGATATTAAGCCGCCGATGATTACATTCGAGGCGGTTTACGAGATCGTGAGGAAGATTCCGCAGGGGAAGGTAGCCACTTACGGTCAGATCGCTCGCATGCTGGGCAATGTGCGGTGGGCCAGAATCGTAGGCTATGCTCTTCATGACAATCCGGACGGCGATCTCACGCCATGTTACCGTGTTGTAAATAAGGAAGGAAAAGTTTCCGACGCATTTGTGTTCGGAGGAAAAAACCGCCAGATCGAGCTACTCGAAGCAGACGGGATCGAGGTGGATGGAGAATATGTGGCGTTGGAAGTATATCAGTGGGATGGCAGAGAATAGACTGGGTGGTTTTGAGCCGGATGTGGAATATGTTGTAATAGAAGTAAATCAGTTTGGCAGCAAAGAGAACGGTCAGGATGACTATCAGTAAAAAACGAGGAGGAAATAAAGATGGAAAGACACAGCTTTGCAATGAAAGTCAACGAAGGCTGCATGGACGGATTCCGCAGCACACTGGGTAGCGTTTGGGCGGATGTGACGGCGTTTTTGGACAGAAACGGGCTTACCAACTTCAGCCTGTGGACCGCCGCAGATCTCATCTTCGGCTACTATGAGAGCGCGGACGGAAAGGAATTCACGGAGGAAGAGAAGAAGGCAGCTTCGGCAATCATCGATGCGTTTTCTCCCTACGGCGAGTGGCTTTCTAAGCCCGGCAGCGAGATGCGCCTGATGTACCATAATTTTGGCATCGTGCGTGAAAACAAGGAACTGATCCGCCACAGAATGTTCATGACCAAGCTTAAACCGGGATGCGCCGAGGAATATAAAAGGCGTCATGACGGCCTGATCGAACAGCGTGGCGACACCGTAGATCCGGGCCCGGACAGCAACTTCAGCATCTGGAGCGACGGCACATATATCTTCGGGTACAACGAGATTGACACGACTATGGAAAAGGAAGAGACTCCTGAGGAGCACGCGGCAACGGTCGAGTGGGAGACAAGGCAGCTGGGAATCATGGACTGGATCACGAACGACTGCGACTGGCTGACCGGGGAGATTCATGCGCAGAGCAGGAGGATTGCGTGGCATAATTAAGCAAGAGAGGGGACGGTTCTCTGTCTTGACAATACGTAAGACAGAGAACCGTCCCCTGTCTTATTTAAACCCTGAAAATAGCGAATTCGTAGAGAATGTAAAACATGATTAGTTTCAGCTAAGAGCCCAGAGCACTGTGACGGCGCTTCCGGCCTTTTGTTTTAAAGCACAGTTCCCGGCAGCCTGCACAGGCAGTGCTTTATTGATGAGGAGGTTCAAAGCTATGATGGCACTCGCAGACATACTTGGTGAAAGAACACTGCATGATCTTCTTGTTCTCCTAAAAGACAGACAGTCACAGGTGTGCCTGCCGGACATTTTATCGAATGAACAATGGCAAAGCCTGTTTGCTTTTGCTAAGAAAAACGATTCTGACAGGGTTGAGTACTACCTGGAGCTTGCAGAGGAGAAAGACGAACACATCTGGACAGAGAGCAGAGATGATTTTGACGATGAAGAAACATACCTGGCAGTGAAACAGTTCAGAGAGCAGGAGTATCAGCTGATGCTTTCTCTCGAAAAAGCTGATAAATCGAGAAGGCTTTTGGCGAAGGTTCTTGCAGATATGCTTTTAAAGAAAGAAACGTTTCAGGAACTGCTTTCTGCGGCTGACGATGATATGATCTGTCTGTTGAAAACATTGTCCGGTATGGTGAAGGAAAAGGAGCAGGAAGATGGCTGCTATGCACCTCTGCAAGATGTGAATAATATCTCCGCCGACAGGCTGAAGGATTGGGGTTATGCGATTCCTGTTTTTGTGGAGGCATGGGAAAGCGAAGACAGTCATCGGCATGTGACAGGAATACGGATCTCAAAAGATGTTTTGACATTGTTTGACGATATTTATTCTGAGGAGTTTGACATCTCCAGAAGAGTAAACAATATTATCTCGAATGTATGTTATACGGCAAGATCTTATTATGAAGTAGCACCGCTGGATATTGTGATGAAGATATTCCGGAACGTAGTCCGAACTCATCCCGATATTCCCGCAGCCGTGCAGAAATTGGGAGAGCAGGAGTTCATCGACATCGCAAGGAAAGTGTCAAAGGATCTGTACCTGGTCTATGAGTATAGGAATAATTATTATATCTTTGAAGAATTTATACTCGATGATCTGAAAGAATCGGAGGCAGAGGAAGATTCCATCCTGGTCAATGATCTGACAGGTATAGAAGAGTTCGGTTATGATTTTTATATTCCTTCCGAAGAAGAAATTCAGGATTTTTTGAAGTACGGATACTGGCCTGACAGAGAATCGTACCAAAAGCTGAAAGCATGGTTGACGGCTTATTATCTGGAAACCCGGGAACTTGAAAATATGTTTCCGAGAATGCTTGCTCTGATGGGCCCGGAAGATTCTGATGAAGGCTACAGGGAACGATTCACATTGGATGATGTTGATGAGTCTGTCGAAGAAAAACTGTCATTGACGGCATGGTTTTTTATGAATGGGTGTGAAGCGGAAGGTGTTATGGAGGAGTACTCAGACATAATTGCCCATATAAACGAGGATGTAAAGGGAGAGCTTCAGCAGTTGCTGGAAAACTGCAGACAGCAAACCAACATGAAATACATGTTAGGAAACATTCCAAATGAGAGATGTTTATGAGTACTGGGGACGCTCCTCAACAGGTATAATCGCCCTCCCCTGTAAGCCAACATGCTGCACGTTCAGGACTATCCATATAATTTTCGGCAATAGACATAGCCTGGTCATCATCCCCCCGCGTTACACCGTCAGCTGACTCAAATGCCTCAAACGTTGCCTCAAAAACCTTACCATCGGTATCATCAACGCGATTTGCTACCACACCTAGCCTATCATACTCATCAAAAAGAAGAATCCCGACTCGTCCAATACCATCAAAAGTCTCCTCTTCGTCGATGGGGTATATGATGGATTTGTACTCTTCGAAAACCTGACAATCACTTTACCGGCGGGTGAGTATATAACTGAGCCAATGAAATCGAATTTAGGCAATTCTGTTTCAGCTAAAACCCATGCGGGCTTATTGTCCGATGTCAACATAATCGACACTTCCGCATTTTCATCTAACCCGTCTAATTTTACTTTATTAAAAACATAGCCACGCATCCCTTCCTCTTCTGTTAGTTTACCCTTTCCCAGGCGTTCCTGAAAATCTTCCGGATCAGAATCGAAAGTGAGGCCGTCAATCATCGTTACTATTCACAGTGTGAAGACTGCGAATAGTAACGATGTTTCTCAATAAGTGATTGATATTGCAGATATGTGGAATGTTCAATTTTTACACCGGAGGATTTGCATCAGTAGATTCAAAAAAAAGGTGGAGTGAAAGGTCACGGGGATGCGCTCCCGTGATTTTTTTCAAATACTATGCAAGCAGCATAGTGGTTTGGAAGTGCATACGTGGTATAATAATTTTGATAACAATGGTGCCGCAGACGGTACACTCAATTAAACAGGAGACCGGCGAGATGAGAGGAGTTCGGCAGATGCGGCTTTTATAGAAAGGAAGGGGAAAATGGCGTTTTTTTATTTTTTTGGTGCTCTAATTTGTCTGATTCTGGTAATCATTGTATGCCATGTAGCCGGCGGAGTTGCAGAAGATAAGGGATACGATAGGGATACCTGGTTTTGGATATGCTTGTTTTTACCGTTCGGTTTATGGCTTTTAATAGCTCTTCCCGACCGCAAGCTGCAGGAAGAACAGAAGAGAACCAATGAACTGCTGCAAATGCTGCTGGAAAAGAATGACTATGTTGATAGCAGCCAAATTACATCTGAACAAAAAGGAACCGACAGGCATACGTTTGACGATCTGCCGAATATCTGAGCGGGAGGGATTGACCAATGAGTGAAAGGTATAGAATTCTGTCCATAAATGACAAGCCTCAGCTGCAGACAGGAATCCCTGTTCTGCTTAGTACTTATGCTATATCAGAGGATACGATA